>NZ_JBITCL010000003.1:0-4428 GCF_044453165.1 Streptomyces sp. NPDC051740
GGCTGCCCGGTGCCGTGGTCCTCGTAGTAGAGCTCGATGTCGGTGGAGTTCTCCTGACCGACGGTGATGAACGGCATGGTGATTGCTGCCTTCCGGTACTGGACGGGATGCGGGGGTGGAATCGGGCGCGGTCGGCGGACCGCGCGGGCGGCCTTCTCGACGACGCGGGTCACGGTGCCGGGGTGGGAGACGGACACCGCGTGGGAGGCGTCCGGCCCCGGTGACAGGTCAGCGGGGGACGTCGAACGTGGCCGCGCGGGGCACGAACGTCGTGTCGCCGTCCTCCGCCGTCGCCAGCACCGACACGTACCAGGCGCCTTCCGCCAGATCGGCCGCGTCCCGCCGCGTCACCTCCAGCGTGTAGGTGCAGCGGGACGTCCCGTCCGAGGTGCCGCGGCACGTGGCCTCGTCCACGTACCGCATCTCCGCCTCGGTCGGGTCGAGTTCGGAACTCGCCGGCCACGCGATGATCCTGACCTCGCGGACACCCGAGTCGTCGCTCACGTCCGCGGTGTAGGAGAGCTTCCCCGCGCCCTGCCGGGACGGGGCGACATAGTCGGCGGAGCCGTTCTCCACGGTCGGCTCCGTGACGGTGGAGGCCGTGGCGTAGCCGCCGGCGGTGACGGCGCCGAGGACGACGGCGCCGAGGACGGACGGGACGAGAACACGCTTGGACATGGTGGATCCCCCGGATACGAGTGGAGTGTCGATGTGCGGGAAAGCGCGGAAGAACCGGTGGTCGGCCGCTTTCCCGATGTGATCGAGACTAGGGCCGGGAGCACCGCCCGCTCCTCCCGCCGGGGAACGATCTCCGTGTCGAACCCGGGGTGCAGCGTCTCCACCCCAGGTAAGAGAACGGGGTCCGCCTCGAGCCCGAGGACAGCCGCTCACCTGCGGCCATAACCTTGATCTCTTATGAAGAACAACGACGACCGGTTCCCGCCCCTCGTGCTGCTCGGCGCCCAGGCCGCGGTGTGGCCGGGGGCGGACGTGATCCGCGGGAGCGTTCCGGCGGGGGCCGACCTTCTCGTGGCGGCCCTCGTCGCCGGGCTGGTGACGGCCGCGCTTTCGCTGCGCCGTTCCAAGCCGGTGATCACCCTTGCCCTGGTCGCCGCCGCCTGTGCGCTGGGAGCCGGTCCCCTGCCCACCGGCGCCATGGCGGTGCTGGGGACAGCGGGTGTGGCCCTGGCCCTGTTCACCGTGGCCGGCGAACGCGACACCTTCACCGCCCTGTTGTGCGTGATGACGCTCGCCCTCTGGCAGTCTCTGTACAGCATCACCCTGCACGGACTCAGTGACCGCGACGGACTCGACCTCGTCCTGACGGCCGTGCTGTACTCCGCCGCGTCCGCCGCCGGAATGCTGGCACGGCGCAGCCGGCTGGCGCGGCAGGCCGCCGAGCAGCGGCTGAAGCGGGCCGAGATCGAGCGTCACCGGCTCCCGGCGGTCGAACGGCAGCGGATGGAAAGGGAGTTGCACGACGTCAGCGCCCACCATCTGACGGCCGTGGTCGTCACGGCGGGTGCGGCGCTCGGACTGCGCGACCGTCGCCCCGAACTGGCCGACGAGGCCCTTCGGTTCGCCGCCGGGACGGGCCGTGAGGTCACCCGGGCGCTCGGCGCGGTGCGGGCACCGGCCCTCTCACGGGAACAGCAACCGTCGCCCAGGGAACGGATGCTGGGGCTGGTCTCCGGATTCTCCCGGCTCGGCCAGCACGTGGAGTGCGAGATCGACGCGCTGCCGGACGGTGCCGTCGCGGACGCGGCGTACGGCATCGTGCGCGAGGCGCTGACCAATGTGGCGCGGCACGCACCCGGTGCGCACACCACCGTGACGTGCCGGTACGGCGACGCCCGCACGGAGGTCGTCGTCACGAGCGCCGCACCGCCGGCCGGTTCGCCGGCGCACGGCACCGGCCTCGGCTCGGGGCGCGGCCAGGGCTTTCTGCGGTCGCGGGCCCGGGAGGCCGGCGGCACCCTGGCCAGCGGTCCGACGGCGGAGGGCGGCTGGGAGGTGAGCGCGGTCCTGCCCGGCCGGATCGCCGCCGCCTCGGTGAAGCGGTCGGTGCCGTGGCAGTACCGCCTGGCGCAGGTGACGGCCGCGACCGGTCTCGTCCTGCAACCGCTGTTTCCCTCCCTGCTGATACGGGCGGAATCCGCGTCGACCGGCCCGGGGGCGTCGGTAGGTGTGCTCTTCGCACTGCTGGCCGCCGGGCAGGCGCTCGCACTGCTGTGGCGGCGCCGGGCGCCCGGCGCCGCCCTGGGCGTCGTACTCGCTCTGGCTCTGCTCTGGCCGGTGGCGATGGCGGTGGGTGGGTACAGCGGGTGGGTGCTCCTGCCTCCGCTGCTGAGCACGGCCGCCACCTGCGCGGTGGTCGTCTCCGTCGCGGCCCGCACGGCCGCCACCGGTCCGTCCGTCGCCGACGGCCGCCCGCGCCTGCCCGCGTGGACCGGCCCGGTCGTGGCCGTGGTGGTGCACGCGGCGGCCACGTCCGCCGCGCTGGTGCACCGGGGCACGTCCTTCCCCGTCTGGGCCGCCGCCGCGGCGGCGGCCCAGACGGCCCTGGTGGTCGGCGCGGCGTGGTGGGCCGGGACCCTGCGCGGGCGTCACCGCCGGGCCGCCCGCAGTGCGCAGGCGGAACATCTCGCGGCCTGGACCGAGGAGGCGGTACGGGACGCCTGGGCCGAGCGCCGCCGGATCGCCACCGGACTGGAGACCACCGTGCTGGCGCGCACCGCCGACATGGTCGCGCAGGCCGAGGCGGGCCGGCTCGACGAGGTCGCCGAACGCGCCCGCGAGGCCCTCGCCGCGATGCGCGCCCTGCTCGACACGGTCCGGGACTCCGGGGCCGTGCCCGCGCTGCGGCCGCAGCCCACCCTGCAGGCTCTCGACCTCCTCGGCCATCAGATCCGGGCCACCGGCCGCGACGTCGGGATACGGCTGACCGACCGGATACCGAGACGGCTGCCCACCGCCGTGGACCTGGCTGCCTACCATGCCTGCGAAACGGTGCTCGCAGCCGGCGGCGAGGAGCCGATGGCGGTGGAACTCGACGCGGACGAAGCCGCGTTGACGATCACGGCGATCGGCGTTCCGGACACCGTACGTTCCGCCCTGTGCCGGCAGTTGTCGGCGCGTGCGGCGATGGCCGGCGGGACGGTCACCGCCGGCCCGTCGGGTCCGGTACGCGTCCTGCTGCCGCTGACCGCGGCACCGGCCGCACCGCGGGACGACGAGGAGGGACAACGATGAGCCTCAGGGTGCTGGTCGTCGACGACCAGGGCATCGTACGGGCGGGGTTCGCCGCCGTGATCGACGCCGAGGAGGACATGACGGTCGTCGGCGAGGCCGCCGACGGCGCCGAGGCGGTACGGCTCGCCGGGGAGCTGGCACCCGACGTGGTCCTCATGGACGTCCGCATGCCCGAACTGGACGGCATCGCCGCCACCCGGATCATCACCGGACGTCCCGACGCACCCCGTGTCCTGGTGCTGACCACCTTCGACCTCGACGCGTACGTGTTCGACGCGTTGCGCGCCGGCGCCTCCGGTTTCCTCCTCAAGGACGTGCACCCCGGCGAACTGCTGAACGGCATCCGGGTGGTGGCCTCCGGCGAGAGCGTCCTCGCCCCGTCCGCCACCCGCCGGCTCATCGGCCACTACGCCTCCGGGCCGAGCACCGCGATTCCGGGCGGCGGCACGCCCCGCGAGCTGAACAGCCTGACCGGCCGCGAGCGCGACGTCCTCGGCCTGATCGCCGCGGGACTCACCAACACGGAGATCGCCGAACACCTCGGCATTACCGTCGGCACCGTGAAGTCCCATGTCAACGCGTTGCTCCGCAAGCTCGGACTACGTGACCGGGTCCAGGCGACGATCCTCGCCTACGACCTCGGCCTCGCCCGCCCCAACCCGCCCCACTCCCCCGCCTGACAGCCCACCGGCCATCACCCTCCAGGAGCCCACCACCATGCCCCGCCCAGGTCTGTCCGTCCTACGCGGCGTGCGCCGCGCCCTCGGCACCGCCGCCCGCATCTACCTGACGGGCTGTGCACTGCTGCTCGGATGGGCGATCATGACCGCCTCCGACGAGTCCATGGCGGCCGTCGTCCCCCTGTTCGCCACCGCCCCGAGCAGCGTCGTACTGCTGTTCCTCCTGCCCGAAGCCGACACGACGTTCCTGCTCTCCATCCTCCTCGGAGCACTGGTCAACGCCATGATCATCGGCTGGTGCGCCCGTGCGCTGCGCCGTGGGAGCACCCCGGACACGGCGTCCTGACGACGGGCGCCACCACCGCGGGGGGGGGGGGGGGGGGGGGGGGGGGGGGGGGCGCCCCCCGCGGGGGGGGGGGGGGGGGGCGGGGGGGGGGGGGGGTCGGGGGGGGGGGGGGGGGGGGGGGGGGGGGGGGGCGGGCGGGGGGGGGGCGGT
>NZ_JBITCL010000003.1:4436-157117 GCF_044453165.1 Streptomyces sp. NPDC051740
CCACTGCATTCCTCCCTTCGCCCCCCATCTTGTTCTCATGTCTAACCCCCCCCCCCCCCCCCCCGCCGCGCCCGCCGCGCGCCGCCCCCCCCCCCCCCGCCCCCCCCCCCCCCCCCCCCCCCCCCCCCCCCCCGCGCCCGCCTCGTGGTTCAGGGGGCCGCCCGGCTCATGCCGTGTGGATCTCCAGGGCGGCACGCACGGCGGACTCCACGGCTCCCTCGATCCACGCCGGCTTGACGGACGTGTGATCCCCGGCGAAGTGCAACGGCCCTTCGCGTACGGGGATGACGGGCAGCAGCTCCGTGTGCTGCCCGGGCAGGAGCACGGACGCCTCCCCGTAGGCGTAGGGGTCGCGCAGCCAGCTCTGCGTGCGGCCCGCTCCGGTGTAGAAGACCTCGATGCGCCGGCCGTAGACCTGCTGGAGGCCGCACAGGGCGTGCGGGTACCGTGCCTCGTCGTCCAGGGAGTCCCAGCGCAGCGCGTCGTCCGCCCAGCTGTAGGACGCCAGGACCACGCCCCCCGCGCTGCCCGGAACCGGATGGGAGGGGTGGAACATGAACCGGTTGGCGTTGTCCGACACCGATCCGCCTCCCACGACGTCGACCGCCTCCGGCTGGTCGCGCATCAGCGCTCGGTTGGCGGCGTAGTGGGTGCGCTGGCCCGCTGAGATGTGCCCGTCGGGCACCGAGGGATGGGCGCCGAGCAGGCTGCCGTCCGCGGTGGCGCGACCGGTGCGGTAGGCGTCGTACAGGCCCGGCTCGACGGCGTTCAGCTCTCGCTTCCAGTCGGCCTCGCCGAACTCCCACCAGCGGCGGCTGAACTCCAGCAGCACCTTGGTCGCGCTGTCGTAGTGCAGCTCGCAGACGGCGCGGCGCTTGCCGTACGACATGGGCGGCTCGATCTGCACGTGGCGCAGTCCGGAGAACGGCACCGTCACCACGGCGACGTCCGCGGTGAACTGCTCGCGTACGACGGGCCCGTCACGGCCCTCGGACACGGTGTCCACCCACACGTGCGGTCCCTTGCCCCGGACGTGCTCGGTGTCCGACGAGGCGCGGTCGGGGTGGTGGTACTCGATGCGCGTGACACGGCGGTCGAACCGCACCTCCTTGCGCACGCGTTCCAGCAGGGCGTCCGGCAGTACGGCCGTGCCGCCCTCCAGTTCGAAGAAGGGCGTGTCGGGGCTGATGAGGGAGGAGCCGATGAAGCTGTGGATGAAGGACAGCGGGAGGCGGGAGGTGAGGTTCTCCAGGGTGCCGATCAGGTCGATGGTCCGCTCGTCGAGGCCGGCGTGCTCGGTCAGGAAGCGGAACATCGACCAGTCGCCGAACCGCTGCACCACGCGGGCCCAGCCCTTCAACTGCTCGGGGAGCGGTTTGCCGACCCGTTTGCCGTCGCGGCCGACGTGACTGAACTCGTCGCGCACCGGGTCCAGTACGGAGCGCAGGATGGCGGCGGCGGGGGTGTCCCAGTGGGCCCGGGGGACGCCGAAGGACCGGTTTACGCGCCGGGGCGCGCGGGCGTAGTCGGCGCGCCGCACGCGGATGCCGTTGACGTGGATCCAGGTGCGGTGGGCGGGGCGTCCCTCGGTGTCGACGTCGACGTAGTGGAAGCGCCGCTTCTTCAGGTCGAACTGGTCGATCAGCTCCATCACCAGGGGATGGCTGCCGGGGATGCGCATCGCGCCCGCCTCGGCGTACTGACGGGGATCGGCGAAGGGCTGTCCGGCGTGTTCGTGGCCGCCGTTGCGGAAGGTCTTGACGCGTCCGCCCGCGCGGTTGCCGTTGGCCTCCAGCACCGTCACCCGGTGGCCGGCCTTCTTCAGCAGCCAGGCGGCCACCAGTCCGGCCGGACCGGCGCCGATGATCAGGACGTCCCTGGGGCGGGTCCGCCGGCGTGCCGGCAGTCCCTCCTGGAGGACGCGCCGGTAACGCGGGACGAGGGGGTGGTCGTCGGAGTCCAGGACGAGCAGTGCGCGGGCGACGGCGAGGCACCGGTCGAAGTCGGGGCCACGGCTGTCGTCCGGGGCGGCCGGTGCGGGCAGGGCCGCGGCGGCACCGCCGGTCAGGGCCGTCGCCACTGTGGCCGTGCCGGCCGCCACCGTGAAGCTCCTCCGGGAGAAGCCGTCGTCCGAGCGCACCACCGCGTGATCTTCAGTCATGGCGGTCTTTGTACTGGCGGTTGTGACCGGATGCCCGTCTTTCGTACCGGAGTTGACCCGAAGGAGCGAAGCGGCGACGAACCCTGACGTCACGGCGGGCCGGCCGGTGCGGACGGCTCGGGGAACCCGAAGGAATGAATGCCGGGCGACCCCGTGATGCCGTCGCGATCTTTCCCGCACACTGCCAGGTGCGTATCCACATCCGTGCTCTCCGGCGGGCTCGCGCGGCGCGTCACGTACGCGGCGTCGTCCCGGGCCCGCAGGAGTGCGGGGCGACCAAGGGGGGAAGGGTGGCGCAGCCGCGCACTCGGTTCGGCGACAGGGCCCGCTACTGGTTCGACAGCACGCTGACCCGCGGTGCCTCCGCCCTCGTAGGCTGGATGGCGCTGTTGTGTCTGGCCGTCGTCGTCCCGGCCAGCGCGGTGCTGGTGTGGACCGACCCCGACGCGCCGGCGTCCCTGACGGACCGGTTCGCGCAGGTGTGGCGCCTGACCGGGGAGACACTGCGGCTGGGCGGTTCGACGGGTACGCCGCTGCGGGTGACGTTGTCGCTGCTGCTCGCACTGGTCGCCCTGCTGTACGTCTCGACCCTCGTCGGTCTGATCACGACGGCGCTGACGGAGCGGCTCACCGCGTTGCGCCGGGGCCGTTCCACGGTGCTCGAACAGGGGCACGCCGTGGTCCTGGGGTGGTCGGAGCAGGTCTTCACGGTGGTGGGCGAGCTGGTGACCGCCAACGCCAACCAGCGGCGGGCGGCGGTGGCGGTGCTGGCCGACCGGGACAAGACCGCCATGGAGGAGGCCCTGAGCACGAAGGTGGGGCCCGGCGGCCGTACGCGGCTGATCTGCCGCAGCGGTCCCACCACCGACCCGGCCGTGATCGCTCTGACCAGCCCGGAGACGGCCGGTGTCGTGCTGGTGATGCCGCACGACGAGCCGGACGCCGACGCCGAGGTGGTCAAGACACTGCTGGCGCTCAGGGCGGCCCTGCCCGGAGAGGCCGCCCTTCCGCCCGTCGTCGCCGCCGTCCGGGACGACCGCTACCGCCTGGCCGCCGGTCTCGCCGCCGGGCCGGGCGGCGTCATCCTGGAGAGCGACACCGTCACCGCCCGGCTGATCGTCCAGGCCGCACGCCGTCCCGGGCTCTCCCTGGTCCACCAGGAACTCCTCGACTTCGCCGGCGACGAGTTCTACCTGATCGCCGAACCGGCCCTGGCCGGGCGGCCGTTCGGCGACGCGCTGCTGTCCTACCCGACGTCGAGCGTCGTCGGGATGGTGCGCTCGGGCACTCCCCTGCTCAACCCGCCGGAGCAGACGCTTCTCGCCGCGGACGACCTGCTCGTCGTCATCTCCCGTGACGACGACACGGTCCGGCTCGGCGACTGTGCGGAGCTGGTCGAGAAGGGGACGATGGTGTCCGGGCCGCCGGCACCCGCGCGAGCGGAGCGGGTTCTCCTGCTGGGCTGGAACCGCCGGGCGCCGCTCATGATCGACCAGTTGCGCCGCCGTGCCAGGCCCGGATCCGCCGTCGACGTGGTGGCGGACGCTGACGAGGCGACGGTCCGGCAGGTGGACGAGGCCGACGCGCACGGCGGCACCGGCCTGGCCCTGACACTGCACCACGGGGACGTCACCCGCCCCGAGACCCTGCGGCGTCTGGACGTCCACTCCTACGACAGCGTGATCGTGCTCGGCCGGGACCCCGCTCCCGGACAGCCGCCGGACGAACCGGACAACCGCACGCTCGTCACCCTCCTGCTGCTGCGCCGACTGGAGGAGGCCACCGGGCGCGAACTGCCGGTCGTCACCGAGCTGATCGACGACCGCAACCGGGCGCTGGCCCCCATCAGTCCCGGCGCCGACGTGATCATCAGTGGCAAGCTCATCGGCCTGCTCATGGCACAGATCTCCCAGAACCGTCACCTGGCGGCGGTGTTCGAGGAACTGTTCTCCGCCGACGGCACCGGGGTCCGCCTGCGGCCGGCCACCGACTACGTACTGCCCGGGTGTGAGACGTCCTTCGCCACGGTCGTCGCCGCGGCACGTCATCGCGGCGAGTGCGCCATCGGTTACCGGAGCCACGACGGCCCGTCGACGGGTTCCGGACACGACGTGCGGGTCAACCCGCCCAAAGCCGAACGGCGCCGGTGGACGGCCGCGGACGAGGTGGTCGTCATCGGCAAGGACTGACGGACGGTTCCGCTCGGCTGGTTCAGGGCGGGACAGGCCCGCGGGCCAGGAGCACCGGGCCGCCGGAGGGCGCGTGCAGGCCCTCCCCCTGAGCGACACCACCGGCTCCCCGCGAGCCGGTGATGCCGTGGCCGTGTGCGCCCCGGAACGCCTCCACCCGTCACTCGCCGGGGACCGGGGGCATGCGCGTCCCGACCCGCGCGGCCATGTCGCGCAGCCAGATGTGGGCGGCGTCGTGGGTGTGCACCGGGTGCCACCAGAGGGCTTCCCGCAGGGGCACGGCCTCGTACGGCGGTTCCATCAGCCGCACCGCGGCGACCGGTGTCAGCAGCCTGGCCAGGCGCGCCTGGATGAGGGCGATGCGCCGGGTGCCGACGATCATCAGGGGCAGCAGCTGGAAGCTGTCGACGGAGACCTCCACGCGCGGCTCGATGCCGAGCATGCCGAGCTGGCGCACCGCGGGGGCGTCGTACGTGCGCTGGTACGTCACCCACGGCAGCCGGGCCAGGTCCCGCCGGGTGAGCCGGTCGTCGACGTCCGGGTGGTCGGCGGCGACGAGGAGGACCCAGTGGTCGTCGTAGAGGTGGGTGGCGGGGAAGCCGCTGATGATGCCGTGCGGCATCAGGAGGCCGTCGGTGGCGCTGAGCAGGGTGGCGGTGTCGTCGACCACGGTCGGGGGCGTCTGGGTGAAGCGCAGCCGGATGCCGGGGGCCTCCTCGTGGACGACGCGGGCGAGTTCGGCGCCGAAGACGGCCACGGCGTAGTCGGAGGCCACGAGTTTGAACTCGCGGTTCTCCTTCGCCGGATCGAAGTCGGCCTGGCTGGAGAAGAGGCGTTCCAGCACGTCGTAGGCGGTGGAGGTGCGGTCGAGGAGGACCTGGCCGAGGGCGGTGAGCTCGTAGTGGCCGCCGACGCGGTCGAGGAGGGCGTCGTCGAAGTGGCGGCGCAGGCGGGCCAGGGCGGCGCTCATGGCGGGCTGGCTGAGGCCGATGCGCTGTCCGGCCCGGGTGACGTTGCGCTCCTCCAGGAGGGCGCGCAGGGCGACGACGAGGTTGAGGTCGAGGCGGGCCAGGTTCACGGTCTTCCCCTTGCGGTGCGGCGGCGAAACCAGGAGCAATAAACGCCATGGATGCCGGTTATCCACAGAATCGATTTCCCTGATCGCGGGTGGCGGGTCCAGATTAGTGGCACCGCAATCAGGAGGACATGTTCGTGAAACCTGAAGCCGCGTCCCCGCTCTTCGCGGGACCGTTCGCCCTCGCCACTCTCTCGGCCCAGGACGGGCCGGCCTTCCCCGCCCTCGTGACCCCCGACGCCCGGGCCCTCGATCTCCGGACCGCCTTCGGCGACGAGCGGCTGACCGTCCTGGGGCTGCTCGGCCGCTGGGAGACGGCACTGCCCCGGCTGCGCGCGCTGGCGGCCGACACCGGCCTCGACCGCACCCCCGTCTCGGACCTCCGCGTACACGCGCCGGTCGAGCCGCGTCAGGTGCTGCAGTCGGGGGCGAACTACCGGCAGCACGTCATCGACCTGCACGTCGCGCACCGGGCGCCCGGTGACGACCGGCCGGAGAACGAGCGGCGCGCGGAGGCGGCGGAGATCATGGACCGCCGGGCGGCGGAGGACCTGCCGTACGTCTTCATCGGCCTGCCCAGTGCGATCACCGGCCCGTACGACGACGTCGTCCTCCCCGCGTGGGCCGAGCAGCCGGACTGGGAGCTGGAGCTGGCGGTCGTGATCGGCCGGCCCGCCCACCGGGTCTCCGTGGAGGAGGCGCTGGACTGCGTGGCGGGGTACACGATCGCCAACGACCTCACCGACCGCGCCACCGTCTTCCGCCGGGACATGCCGCAGATCGGCACCGACTGGCTGCGCAGCAAGAACGCGCCCGGCTTCACCCCGCTCGGCCCGTGGATCGTGCCCGCCGAGTCGATCGCGGACCCCGGCGACCTGCGGGTCACGCTGAAGCTGAACGGCGAGACCATGCAGGACGAGTCCACCAGGGACATGATCTTCGGCGTGGCGCGCATGGTGGCGTACGCCTCGCAGACGGCGCGGCTGCTCCCCGGGGATCTGGTGCTGACCGGGAGCCCGGCCGGCAACGGCATGCACTGGGGGCGGCTGCTGCGCGACGGCGATGTCATGGAGGGCTCGGTCACCGGTCTCGGGGTCCAGCGCACCCGTTGTGTCGCGGAGGGCGCCGCGTGAACCGCCACGACCCCGAGGGCGCGATCGCCGAGGCCGCCGAGGCGTGTTCGAACTGGGGCCGTTGGGGCGAGGACGACCGGCTCGGCACCCTCAACTTCCTGGACGAGGGCAAGCGCCGCGAGGGCGCGGCGCTGGTACGGCGGGGCGTCAGCTTCTCGCTCTCCCAGCGGTTCGACATGAACGGCCCGCAGAAGGGCTGGCGGCGGCGCACCAACCCGGTGCACACCATGCTGGACACCGGCACCGACGCCGCCCTCGGGAACCAGGGCTTCCCGCACGGCATCGGCGGCGCCGACGACGTCATCGCGATGCCGCTCCAGTGCTCCACCCAGTGGGACGGGCTCGGCCACATCTTCGACCACGGCAGGGCGTGGAACGGGCGGGCGGCCGAGAAGGTCGTCACCTCCGACGGCGACCTGGTCACCGGCATCGAGCACATGGCTCCGCACGTGGCCGGACGCGGCGTACTGCTGGACGTGGGCCGGGTCGTCGGCGAGGACGGCGAACTGCCCGACGGCTTCGCGATCACCGAGGAGCACCTGGCGGCGACCGCCGCCGCCCACGGCGTGGAGGTCGGCCGCGGTGACATCGTGCTGGTGCGCACCGGTCAGCTCGCCCGCGTACGCCGGGAAGGCTGGGGCGAGTACGCCGGCGGCCCCGCACCCGGGCTGTCGTTCACCACGGCCGGCTGGCTGCACCGTACGGAGATCGCCGCGATCGCCACCGACACCTGGGGCTTCGAGGTCCGGCCGAACGAGTTCGAGCACGCCTTCCAGCCGCTGCACCAGGTGGCCATCCCGAACATCGGCCTGCTGATCGGCGAGATGTGGGACCTGGAGGCGCTCGCCGAGGACTGCGCCGAGGACGGCAGGTACGACTTCTGGCTCACCGCCGCACCCCTGCCCATCACCGGCGCGGTCGGCTCCCCCGTCAACCCGATCGCCGTCAAGTAACCAGCGGAACAAGGGAGTTCCTCAATGAGCACAGCCCGTAGAGTCCTGGTGATCGGCGGCGGCGCGGCCGGCAACGCCGTCACCGTCCGGCTGCGCCGGGCCGGCGTCGACGTGGACCTGATCGAGGCCAAGGACGACTGGAACGCCACCGCCGGCTCCGGCATCACCCTCCAGGGCAACGCCCTGCGGGTGCTGCGCGAACTCGGCGTGTGGGAGCGGGTGGAGGCGTCCGGATTCGGCTTCGGCTCGGTCGGCATCACCGCCCCCGACGGCACCGTCCTGCACGTGCAGGACGACCTGCGCACCGGCGGTGACGACCTGCCCGCCACCGTCGGCATGCAGCGCCCCCAGCTCCAGCAGATCCTGATCGACGCCGTCCGAACGAGCGGAGCCACCGTGCGGCTCGGCACGACCGCTGAAATCCTCGCCCAGGACACGGACGGGGTCTCGATACGGTTCTCCGACGGCACTGAGGGCCGGTACGACCTCGTCATCGCCGCCGATGGCCTCGGTTCCAAGACCCGCGCGGCGATCGGCATCAGTGACAAGCCCGAGCCGACCGGCATGGCCATCTGGCGCGTCGCCGCTCCGCGCCCGGCCGGCGTGGTCCGCACGGACCTGGCCTACGGCGGCCCGGCCTACATCGCCGGCTACTGCCCGACCAGCGAGACCACCCTGTACGCGTACGTCGTCGAGGCCAACCGCGACCGCGCGTCGATCCCGCCGGAGTCGTACGCCGACGAGATGCGCCGGCTGGCCTCCTCCTACGGCGGCTTCTGGCCGGAGATCACCGAGCACATCACCGACCCGGCGAAGGTCAACTACACCTGGTTCGACCGGATGCTGGTCGAGGGCTCCTGGCACCGCGGCCGGGTCGTCCTCGTCGGTGACGCCGCCCACTGCTGCCCGCCGACCCTCGCCCAGGGCGCCGCCCTGTCCCTGGAGGACGCCCTCGTCCTCGCCGAACTGCTCACCGGCGGCCGGGAGTGGGACGACGCGCTCTTCCAGGCGTACCACGAGCGTCGCGCCCCGCGGGTCCGGGCGGTGGTCGAGGCGTCCGTGCGGATCGGGCAGTGGCAGCTCGACGGCGTCCGTGACGCCGACGTGCCCGGCCTGATGGGCCGCACCATGACGATGCTGCGGGAGGCGCCGTGACGGGGCCCACCGTGGACGTGCACGCGCATGTCCTGCTGCCCGAGGTCGAGGCGCTGGTGGAGGGCCTGCCGGGCCTCGCGGAGGCGAGGGCGCTGGACGCCCGGCGCAACGGTCCCGCCGCCCTGGCCGTCAACGGCCCGATGGTGCGGGAGCGCATCGCGCGGCTGACGGACGTCACGGTGCGGCTGGCCGCCATGGACGCGCAGGGCGTGGACGTGCAGCTGGTCAGTCCCTCGCCCTCGCACTACCACTACTGGGCGGACGAGGAGACGGCCGGGAAGGTGTACCGGACCGCCAACGAGGCGACGGCGGCGCACTGTTCGGCCGCCCCGGACCGGCTGCGCGGGCTCGGCCTGGTACCGCTCCAGCACCCGGACCTGGCGGTCCGTGCCCTGGACCACGCCCTGGAGCAGGGCCTGGCCGGGGTGGAGATCTCCAGCCACGCCCCCGGCCGGGAACTGTCCGACCCCGCGTACGAGCCGTTCTGGACACGGGCCGAGGAGACCGGCGCGATCCTCTTCCTGCACCCCTTCGGCTGCACCCTGGACGAGCGGCTGGACCGGTGGTACCTGTCCAACACCGTCGGCCAGCCGGTGGAGAACGCCGTCGCGCTGTCCCATCTGATCTTCTCCGGGGTCCTCGACCGGCATCCGGGGCTGAAGGTGATCGCCGCGCACGGCGGCGGTTACCTGCCCACC
This sequence comes from Streptomyces sp. NPDC051740, assembly GCF_044453165.1. NCBI lineage: Bacteria > Bacillati > Actinomycetota > Actinomycetes > Kitasatosporales > Streptomycetaceae > Streptomyces > Streptomyces sp. NPDC051740. The sequence goes on from NZ_JBITCL010000003.1 coordinate 13,801, forward strand.
CACATCGGCCGCAGCGACCACGCCTGGTCGGCCCGCTCCGACGCGGGCGCGGGCTGCGCCCACCTGCCCAGCAGCTACCTGAAGCGCCTGTACTTCGACTCCCTCGTCCACGACCCGCACGTGCTGCGGGAGCTGGTCCGGGCCGCCGGGGCGGACCGCGTCCTGCTCGGCTCCGACTTCCCCTTCGACATGGGCACCGAGGACCCGGTCGCCGCCCTGCGCGCCGCCCGTCTGCCCGAGGCCGACTTCGACGCCGTCCGCGGCGCGAACGCCGTCGCACTCCTGAGGAAGGACTGACACCATGCGTCTGCTCACCCACCTGCGCCACGTCGACCTGGCCGTGCCGGACTACGACAAGCAGCTCGACTTCTACTCTGGCGTCTGGGGCCTGACCAAGGTCGCCGAGGACTCCGGCATCTCCTTCCTGGCCGCCGAGGGCTCACCGGAGCAGTACGTCGTCCGGCTGCGCAAGGCCGACGAGAAGCGCCTCGACCTCGTCTCCTACGGCGCCGCGAGCGCGGCCGACGTCGACACCCTCGCCGAGCGACTGCTGGCCGGCGGCGTCCAGCTGATCTCGCGGCCGGGGAAGGTCGACACCCCCGGCGGCGGTTACGGCTTCCGCTTCTTCGACGTCGACGGCCGCACCATCGAGGTCTCCGCGGACGTCGAGGTCAGGCAGCACCGCAGGATCGAGGAGAAGGAGTCCATCCCGGTCAAGCTCTCCCACGTCGTGCTCAACTCCCCCGACCTGGACCGCACTCGCGAGTGGTACGAGCGTCACCTCGGCTTCGCCCTGTCGGACACGCTCAGCTCGCCGCACATGGGCGAGGTCATGCACTTCATGCGGATCAGCAACCAGCACCACTCCATGGCGCTCGCGAAGGGCCCGCACACCTCCCTGCACCACATCTCCTTCGAGATGCGCGGCATCGACGAGTACATGCGCGGCTCCGGCCGCGTCATCCGCGCCGGGTACAAGAAGATCTGGGGTCCGGGCCGGCACATGGCCGGGGACAACACCTTCACCTACTTCCTCGACCCGCACGGCAACACCGTCGAGTACACCACCGAGCTGGAACTCCTCGACGAGGACACCTGGCACCCCCACGTCTACGACTTCTCCCAGCCGGAGGTCACCGACCAGTGGGGCACCGCCAACCCCATGAACGAACTCGTCGCCAAGGAGTCCTTCAACGACCCCGACCGCGGCGTCTTCGTCGCCCCGCCGGTCTGATCCCGCCCCCGCTCCCGGGAGCGCGGAGGGCCTGTCACCTGCCCTGACTCAGCCCCGCCGCGCCCCCGGGCCCCGCTCTCCAGGAGCCTCACCATGCGTTTCGCCGCCTACGAACACCATCACCGCCGCCGCGTGGCCGTCGTGGAGGACGACGGCACCCTGCTGCCGCTGCCCGGCGTCACGTCGCTCACCGACCTGCTGCGGGAGTCGGGCGGGCTGCCCGGCCTGCTCGCCGCGGGCGCGGCGGCGCTCGACGTGCCTCCCGGCCCGAACGTGTCGCAGGTCCGCCTGCTGCCTCCGCTCCAGCCCGCATCGGTACGGGACTTCGTCACCTTCGAGGAACACGTCGAAGGCGTACGCCGCTCCGTCGACGGCTCGGCCGGCGTGCCCGAGCAGTGGTACGCGGCACCGACGTTCTACTTCACCAACCCGCACGCGGTCTTCGGCGCGCACGACGGCGTCCCCGTCCCCCCGGGAACGGCGGCGCTCGACTTCGAGCTGGAGGTCGCCGCGGTCATCGGCCGTGAGGGCCGCGACCTCACCCCCGAGCAGGCCCGCGACCACATCGTCGGCTACACCGTCTTCAACGACTGGTCCGCCCGTGATCTGCAGTCCGCCGAGATGAAGGTCGGCCTCGGCCCCTGCAAGGGCAAGGACACCGCCACCACCCTCGGCCCGTACCTGGTCACCGCCGACGAGCTGGAGCCGTACCGGGACGCCGACGGCTTCCTGCGCCTGGCGCTGACCGCCGAGGTCAACGGCGAGAAGGTCGGCGAGGACCTGCTGTCCCACATGAGCTGGACCTTCGAGGAGATGACCGCCTACGCCTCCCGCGGCACCCGGGTCGTCCCCGGTGACGTGCTGGGCTCCGGCACCTGCGGCAACGGCGGCTGCCTCGCCGAGCTGTGGGGCCGGCGGGGCGAGCAGACCCCGCCGCCCCTGAGGCCCGGCGACACCGTCACCCTCACGGTGGAGGGCATCGGCACCCTCGCCAACACCGTCGTCCCCGGCGCGGAGCCCGTCCCCCTGCCGGCCGGCCGGCGCCGGACCCGGGAGCGGCCGTGACCGACCCGCACGCCAAGAGGCTGCTCGGCAAGGTCGTCGTCGTGACCGGGGCGGCTCGCGGGCAGGGAGCCGCGGAGGCGGAGGCACTCACCCGCGAGGGTGCCCGCGTCATCGCCACCGACATCACCGACGCGCCCGGCTGCCGTCGGCTCGACGTCACCAGTGAGCAGGACTGGGCCGAACTCGCGGCCGAACTGCGGGAGTCGTACGGGCAGGTGCACGGCCTGGTCAACAACGCGGGCATCACCTGGCGCGCCCGCGTCGGCGAGGTGCGCCCCGAGGACATGGCACGCGTCCACGCGGTCAACGTCACCGGTCCGCTGCTGGGCATCCAGCACCTCGCACCGCTCATGCCGGCGGGCTCCTCCGTCGTCAACGTCGGCTCGTCCGCGGCCCTCACGGCGCACTACCCGGTCGCGTACACGACCAGCAAGTGGGCGCTGCGGGGCCTGTCGCACACCGCCGCGCTGGAACTCGGGCCGCGCGGCATCCGCGTCAACACCATCCATCCCGGCTACATCGAAACCGAGATGACCGCCTCCGCCGCCCCGGCGTTCCGTGCGGCCAACATCCGCGAGACCCCGCTCGGCCGCACCGGGACGGTCGACGAGGTCGCTCCGCTGGTGGTCTTCCTGCTGTCGGACGAGTCCTCGTTCATCACGGGCGCCGAGATCCCCGTCGACGGCGGGCTCACCGCGCACGGCGGCGTCAAGTCGGTCTCCGACGCGTTGCGCGAGGGGGCCTCGTGAAGCGGCTGGAGGGCAGGGTCGCCCTGATCTCCGGCACCGCTCGCGGTCAGGGCCGGGCCGCCGCGCTGCGGTTCGCGGCCGAGGGCGCGCTCGTGGTGGGCGGCGACCTGCTGCACGAGGAAGCCGTCGAGACCCAGCGGCTGATCGCCCGCGAGGGCGGCACCGCCCTCACCCCCGGCCCCCTCGACGTCACCGACGAGGAGTCCGTGCGCTCCTGGGCGGCGGAGGCCGTCGACGCCTTCGGTGGCGTCGACATCGTGTACGCCAACGCCGGTGCCGTGCGTTTCGGGCCGGTCGACAGCCAGCCGTACGAGGACTTCGCCCTCACGGTGCGCGCCGAGCTGGACTCGGTGTGGCTGACCGTGCGGGCGGCCTGGCCGCACCTGATCGCCGGTGGCGGCTGCGTCCTCACGGTCGGCTCCACCGCGGGGCTGACCGGTTCGCTCACCAACCGGCGCACGGCGCACTCGGCGTCGAAGGGCGGCGTGATCGCCCTGACCCGCCAACTGGCCGCCGAGGGAGCGCCGTACGGTGTCCGCGCCAACTGCGTCAGCCCCGGGATGATCGACACCGAAGGCTCCCGTGCCGACCTCCTCGCGGAGGACCATCCGATGCGCTCCATCGCCCGGCACATCCCCCTCGGCCGCACCGGCACACCCGACGACGTGGTGAACGCGGCCGTCTTCCTCGCCTCTGACGAGGCGTCGTACGTCACGGGCGCCAACCTGGTCGTCGACGGCGGCTGGTCGGCCGTCCTGCCGGGCGCCACCCCCTGAAAGGAACCCAGTGGTGAACAAGGTCCGCGGCAGCGCCGCAGAGGCCGTCGCCGACATCCCGTCCGGTGCCTCACTGGCCGTCGGCGGCTTCGGCCTCAGCGGCGTGCCCGAGGTACTGATCCGCGCCCTGTACGCGCAGGGCGCGTCCGGTCTGGAGGTCGTCTCCAACAACTGCGGCGTGGACGGCCGCGGCCTGGGCGTGCTGCTCGCCGCCGGCCGTATCGCCCGGGTCACCGGCTCCTACGTGGGCGAGAACAAGGAGTTCGCCCGGCAGTACCTCAGCGGGGAGCTGGAGGTGGAACTGACTCCGCAGGGCACACTGGCCGAACGGCTGCGGGCCGGCGGCGCGGGCATCCCCGCCTTCTACACGCCGGCCGGTGTCGGCACCCAGGTGGCGAAGGGCGGACTGCCCTGGCGGTACGCCCCGGACGGTACGGTCGCCGTCGCCTCCCCGCCCAAGGAGACCCGTGACTTCGCGGGCCGCCCGCACGTCCTGGAGCACGGCATCACCACCGACTACGCCCTCGTACGGGCCTGGCGCGGCGACCACCACGGCAACCTGGTCTTCCGCCGCGCCGCCGCCAACTTCAACCCGCTCGCCGCCATGGCGGGCCGCGTCACCGTCGCCGAGGTCGAGGAACTCGTCGAACCGGGCGAACTGGCCCCCGACGCGGTCCACCTGCCCGGCGTCTACGTGCAGCGGATCGTGGCGCTGAGCGCCGACGAGGCCGCCGACAAGCACATCGAACGCCTGACGATTTCCGCGTCTTCGACACGAGGGACCGTACGCCCATGAGCTGGACCCGCGACCAGATGGCCGCCCGTGCCGCCGCCGAGCTCGCCGACGGCTCCTACGTCAACCTCGGCATCGGCCTGCCCACCCTCGTCCCCGGCCACCTCCCGCCCGGCGTGCACGTCGTCCTGCACTCGGAGAACGGCATCCTCGGCACCGGCCCCTACCCCACCGAGGACGAGGCCGACCCCGACCTGATCAACGCCGGCAAGGAGACCGTCACCGTGCTGCCCGGCGCGAGCTTCTTCGACTCCGCGCTCTCCTTCGGCATGATCCGCGGCGGCCACATCGACACCGCCGTGCTCGGCGCCATGCAGGTCTCCGCGACCGGCGACCTGGCCAACTGGATGATCCCCGGGAAGATGGTCAAGGGCATGGGCGGTGCCATGGACCTGGTGCACGGCGCCCGCCGCGTCATCGTCCTGATGGAACACACCGCCAAGGACGGCACCCCGAAGATCCTCGAGGACTGCACCCTCCCCCTCACCGGCGAACGATGCGTCCACCGGATCATCACCGACCTCGGCGTCCTCGACGTCACCGCCGACGGCCTCACCCTCGTCGAGACCGCCCCGGGCACCAGCGTCGAGGACATCACCGCCCGCACCGCCGCACCCCTGCGCACGGACGGCGTCGCGGCGTGCCCGAGGGGCGTCCGGTCCCGGTACTCGGCGGGAGGGGACGGCCCGCGTGCGGACCGGCCGGCCGCCCATTAGCGTGGGGAGCGTCGGCGGCAGCCAGCAGCGCGTACCCGGGGAAGGTGACGCCCATGCCGGACACGGAAACAGCCATGCAGAGGGCCGTCCCGGAGCAGGCCCTGGCACACGAGCTTCGCTCCTCGCTGCACGGTGAGGTGATCGACCGTGGCCATCCGGGCTACGACGAGGCCAGAGCCGTGTGGAACGGGCTGATAGACCGGCACCCCGCAGTCGTCGCCCGGTGCTCGGGCACGGCGGACGTGGTCGAGGCGGTACGCGCGGCACGGAATTTCCGGCCCGTCGTCAGCGTCCGCGGAGGCGGGCACCAGGTGGCGGGCAGCGCGGTCTGCGACGACGGGCTGGTGATCGACCTCTCGCACATGAAGGGCGTACACGTCGACCCCGCCACGCGCACGGCTCGGGCCCAGGCGGGAGTCACCTGGGGCGAGTTCGACCGCGAGACCCAACTGCACCGTCTGGCCGCGCCGGGCGGGGAGATCTCGGCGACCGGGATCGCCGGCCTCACCCTCGGCGGCGGCTTCGGCTTCGTGATGCGGACGTTCGGTCTGAGCTGTGACAGCCTCCGCTCCCTGACGGTCGTCACCGCGGACGGCACGGTACGCACCGCGAGCCGGGAGGAGGAGCCCGAGCTGTTCTGGGCGGCGCGCGGCGGCGGCCGGGGCATCGGTGTCGTCACCTCCTTCGAGTTCGACCTCCACCCGCTCGGTCCCGAGGTGGCCGCCGTGCTGGTCCTCCACCCGTACGAGCGTGCCGAGGAAGTGCTGCGGGCCTGGCGGGACGCCGCGGCCGTCGCGCCGGACACGGTGACGCCGGAGCTGCTGCTGTGGAGCGTCCCCGCGGACCCCGCGGTCCCGGCCGAACTGCACCGGGCGAACTGCGTGATGGTCGGGGCCGTCCACGGGGGTCCGCCGGAGGACGGCGCCGCGGCGGCGCTGGCCCCACAACGTGAACTGGGCCCACCGCTGGTCGACTTGAGCGGAACCTTGCCCTATGTCGCGTTGCAGGGCGCCAACACCTGGCGGTTCCCCGACGGGGAGCGGTACTTCATGAAGTCGCACTTCATGGACGACCTCGGCGACGATGCCATCCGGACCCTGCTGGACTGGTACTCCAGGCGGCCGACTCCGGAGAGCCTGATCGTCGTCCGCACCCTGGGCGGCGCCGTGGCGCGCGTCGGTCCCGACGACAGCGCGTTCGCACACCGGTCCGCACGCTTCAACGTCAGCATCGACGCCGGCTGGCGGGACCCGGCGCTGGACGACACCGCGATCGGCTGGGCACGCTCGGCGTGGGACGCGATGAAGCCCTTCTCCAGCGGCGGGACGTACGTCAACTTCGCGGGACTCGGAGAGGACGCCGGGGAGCTGGGAGGCGCGGTGTTCGGCTCGCACGAGGAGCGGCTCGAGCACACCCGCGCCGTGTACGACCCGGAGGGCCTCTTCCGGTCGGCCGCGCACCGTCCGTGACCGTGACGTGGACCGGCCGCAGGGATGTGGCGCCGCCGTCCGGCCGCCCTCTCAGCCGGACGGCGGCGGGTGGGACTCACCGCCGAGGCTCTCGACCGTACGGGTCGTGGAGTCGTAGCTGCGCGCGCCGGTGAAAGTCGCCTCCCGGGGTTCGCGCGGCGCGGTGGGCAGAAGGTGGTCGGGCCACCACTCCTACGCGCCGCCGTCCGCCGCGCCCGTGACGAACTCGCCGCCGCCGAGAGCCGCGTCGGCGGCCCGCAGATGACTCGCGACCGGGCCGAAGGAGACCAGGCCGCTGCCGCCGCCGGCCGACTCGCCGTCGGCGGCGGCGAGTTCGTCACGGGCGCGGCGCAGGACCTCCTGGTGTCCCACGGCCGCGGCGGTGCGGGCCAGTACGCACCAGAGCGCCTCCTGGAGGAGGTCGTGGGGTGGCCGGGGAACCGTTGCGAGTGCCTGCCGGGCCCGCTCGGTGGCGCCGGAGGCGGCCTGCAGCAGGGGGACGAGCCACGGCCGGTAGGGGCCGGCGTCGAGGCCGGTGAAGTCGTCGGGGTCGGGCAGGGTGCCGTCCCGCATCGACGGGACGAGCGCGACGAGGACGGCCGCTCCCCGGGTGAGTCCGGGCATGCCGTAGCCCGCGGTCTCCGCGAGGAGCTTCGCGTACCGGGGGCGGGCCGCCGGCCATCCGTCGGTCTCGCAGGTGCGCAGGGCCCGGTACCAGGAGGTGAACACCGCGGCGAGGGGCCGTTCGTCGCGGTGCGCCAGCCGGTCGGTCTCCTCGGCCTCCGCGTCCGCCGCCGCGAGGTCGCCGAGACCGGCGAGGGCCTGGACACGGAGGAGACGGCCCAGAACCTCGTGGCCGGGCAGTTGGTGGTCGACGGCCAGCCGGGTCAGTTCGGCGCCGAGGGCGTCCCGGCGGGCGGCCGATCCGCAGGTGGCGAAGGACTGCATGAAGGCGCCGTTGAGGGCGAACGCGAGCACCGCGGGGTCACCGAGGCGGCGGGCGAGGCGGACGGCCTCCTCGGCGGCGCGTTCGGCGCGCAGCCGCCACGGTTCGGCGGCGGACGTGGCGGCCGCCCGGGGAAGCGGCGCGTCCGCGGCGGCGTCACCGCGCGACTCGACGGCGACGACCGACAGCAGCCGGGCCCGCAGCGCGGACGGTCCGTCGGGGCCGAGCCGGGCGGCGGCGCGGGCGGCGGTCCGGACGAGTTCGCCGGCGCCGGCGGGGTCGTCGGCCCGGGTCCAGACCGCCGGGACGTCGTAGGAGCCGATGATCCTCGCGGCCAGCTCCGGGTCCCCGGTCGTCTCGGCCGCGGCGACCAGCTCGCGCCGGTGCTCGCGCGCCTCCTGCAAACCGTCGGCGCCGGTCACCGCGAGGTCTCGCAGCAGGCCGGCGGTGGCGTGCAGCCGGGCCCTGGACCGGGCGGGCACCGAGCGGTCCCACGCGGCGGCCGTGCGGTCCCAGACGCCGTCCGCCGCCCCGGTCGGCTCGGTCGCGGAGCCGGAGGTGCCGCTGAGTATGCGGGCTTCGGCGCGTGCCAGAGCGGCTCCGGTGTCCGGTCCGTACGCGCTGGTGAGGGCCTGGCGGGCGTGCCGCAGGGTCTCCAGGGCCTCGCCGCGACGGCCGGACCGGTCCAGAGCGGTCGCCAGCAGTGCCCACCCGTCCTCCCGCCCCGGGTGCGCGGTGACGTGGGCCCGCAGATCGACGACGGCGTTCCGGGCGGCGCCGGTGGCCAGGAGGGCGTCGGCGCGCCGTTCGACCGCGTCGAGGCGGAGCGCCTCCAGCCGGGCCTGTTCGGCGGCGGCCCACGCGGCGGCGGGGAAGTCGGCCAGGACCGGCCCGCGCCACTGGGCGAGCGCCCGGTCCCACAGGGCGACCGCCGCGCGCGGTGGCGCCTCGGCGGCCCGCGCGGCCGCGTCCTCGAACCTCCAGGCATCCACCGCCTCGCGTCCTGCGCGCAGAACGTATCCGGGACCGTCGGTGACCAGCAGCCGCGACGGCTGCCGGGAGGGACGCCCGGGTTCCAGGGCGCGGCGCAGCGCCGCGACGAAGGTGCGGAGTGCGCCGATCGCGCCGGCCGGGGTTTCCTCCTCCCACAGGTCGGCCACGAGCCGGCCGACCGGGACCACCCGGTTGCGGGCGATCAGCAACCGTCCGAGCACCTCCCGGTGACGGGGCGCGCCGAGCGGCAGGGGCGCGCCGTCGGGGTCCCAGGCGGCGACCGGCCCCAGCAGTCCGAACTCCACACCCACGGCACGGTCCCTTCGAGGGCGGCGCCGTCCCCGGGGGGTGCCGCGTGTCCACTCATCGATCGCTGATCCGGGGCCCGCAGCCTGGGTGACGTCCCCGGACGACCCGGACCGCCGGGCCCGGGACGTCCACTCTGCCACGAGCCACAGGAGTCGCTGTGACACACCCGAGCATCCCCGGATTCACCGAGCACCGCGTACCGGTCGGCGACGGCCTCGCGCTGAACGCCGCCGTCGGCGGCAGCGGTGCCCCGGTCGTGCTGCTGCACGGTTTTCCGCAGACCCACCTGATGTGGCGGCACGTCGCCGCCGATCTCGCCGCCGACCACACCGTCATCTGCCCGGACCTGCGCGGCTACGGCGCCAGCGACAAGCCCGCGGAAAGCGGCCCGGACGTCTACTCCAAGCGCACCATGGCCCGGGACGTGGTCCGTCTCGCCGCCCGTCTGGGACACGACCGCTTCGCTCTGGCCGGCCACGACCGCGGCGCCCTCGTCGCCTTCCGCGCCGCGATGGACCACCCGGGCACCGTGTCCCGGGCGCTCTTCCTCGACGTCCTGCCGACCCTCGACATGTGGCACGCCCTGCACGGCGTGTCCGGCGCGGTCGGCTTCCACCTGTATCTGATGGCCCAGGCCCCGGGACTGCCGGAACAGCTGATCGAGGCGTCCGCCGACGCCTTCTTCGGCCACTTCCTCGACGCCTGGACCGACTCCCCGGACGCGGTCCCCGCCGGTGTCCGCGCCCACTACCTCGCGGCGTCCGCGGCGGCCGTGCCCTCCATCGTCGCCGACTACCGCGCCTCGGCCGGCGTGGACGTGGACCACGACACCGCCGACCGGGAGGCGGCCAACCGGCTGGCCATGCCGGTCACCGTCCTCCAGCAGGACTGGGGCGCGGCACTCGGCTACCACGCCCAGGGGCTGTGGAGCGCCTGGGCCGGGGACCTGCGGCACCGCACGGTCTCCTGCGGCCACTTCATGGCCGAGGAGGACCCCACCATGGTCGCCGACGAGATCCGGGCCCTCCACGACCGCTGACGACCACCGCCCCGTTCTCTTCCCCGGGCGACGTACCCGGCTTGCGTCATCGCGCCATGACCTGGCCGACGGCAGCGCGCGTAACCGGAGACCATGCCGAGGAACCGGGTGGCGGCCGGTCCGGGACCGTCCAGCACGAGCACGCCGGCTTCACGCTCGGCCCGGTGCCGGCACGTACGTGGGCTTCGGGACGGGCCCCAGGCGCCTCGGGCACGACGAAGTCCAGGACCTCGCACCGGAACCACGCCGGCACCTCGGGGTCGCGGCAACCGAGCACGAGCTCACCGATACGACATGCCCTGACGAAACCTGCTCTCGGCCTGGGCCCCGCCGGGCAGGCCGCACGCGAACCTCATGGGATCCCGCAGTGAGAACAATCCTGCGACCGTACGGACGGGGCGAGCGCGGGCGAGGTGTTCTCAGGGGCGGCCCTGTCCGGGCAGCCGGGCAGGGCCGCCGGCCGTGCGGCGGGGAAGCCGGCCTCGAGACACGACAACGCCCCGACGGTGGCCTTCAGATGTGCGGCTCGGGGGAAAGCCCGTCCAGCGCAGCTCGGTGGGCAGATGCCGCATGTCGTTGGAGAGGAGGACGGAGGCGGGCCGGCCGGGCGCGTAGCGGATGACCGTGAGTGCCGCGTTGCGGTGGTTGAGGCCGGGCCACCGCCGCTTCGGCGCGTGCATGGCGTCCCGGACGAGCCAGGCGACCAGGAAGTCGTGGGTGACGTCCAGTTCGTGCCGGTCCTCTTCACCGTCCGCCGCCCCGGTGAACAGGTCCAGCGCCCGGCGGGCCGGCTCGGGTCCGCGCTTCCACTCCTCGTCGCCGGCACCGGTGAGGAAGCGGAGAGGGAAGTCCGCGGACTCGGACGGAAGTTCGACCCTTTCCGGTAGGTAGGGCACGTAGTCACCGGCGGCTTCCGAGACGTGCGGAGGAACGCTCTCCAGCTGGTCGCCGATCAGGCGTGCGGTCTGTTCTGCCCGCGGCAGGGGCCGTGGTGAACAGCGGTGAAGGGGATGTCCCGGAGGTGCCGGCCGAGCAGGGTGGCTTGCCATGGGCCGGCCTCCGTCAAACCGCTCTCGTCCGGTGACGCCTCGCCGTGCCGGACAAGATGGAGGTAACGGGCGGCGGTGCCGGTCATCTCAAGCTCCTCTGGGCCTGCCGGCGCTCTTGCGCATCAACGGACGCTGTGCCTGCGGGCGCTGGTTCCCTTCACGCTTCGAAGAGACAGGCCCCTCCCCGGGACCACGCCGCCGTCGGCGGACCACCCGGTCGTGCGCCCCCGGCCTCGGCGCCGGTTCAACCGAGTTCGGCGACCAGGTCGCCGGCCGTCACGCGGACCAGGGTCTCCGAGGCGTCTCCGGGACCGGGGAACAGCCGGTAGAGGGTGCCCGATGCCCGCGCCGGCCCGACGCCACCATGGACCGCCGCCAGGAACACCCGCTTGCCGGAGGCGAGTTCGGCCATCGCCGTGTCGGGGTCGGGGTGCCGGCGACGCTCCTCGCTGTCCTCCGTCGAAGACACCCTGGTGGCGAACGCGGCCACGTCCTCGTCCGGACGCCGCCGGTACCGCAGCAGTACGGGCTCCGGTTCCCGGGACATCACGGCCACCTCGGCGGAGCGCGCCGCCGCCCGCCAGACCGCGAGGTCCCACAGGGTGGTCCGGCTGCCGGAGCCGAACTGCTCCCACAGGTCTCGGGCCACCGTGGCCAGCGCGCCACCGCCGTGCGAGCCGATGCTCTGGAAGCCGCCCGTCGACGGCAGATGGGTGTCCGTCCACAGCGCCCTGCGACGGCCCAGGTCCACGATCATCGGCAGGCACACCTGCGAGTCGCCCGCCAGGTCGAAGCGCTGACGGACCGTGCGCGGATCGTAGGACGCGTCCCGCGGGCCGTGTGCGGGCAGCGCCATGAAGCCCGCGAAGGCGTCCGGCAACTCCTCGAACGGCACGTTGTTGTAGCTGAAGACCAGCGGGACGGCATAGACGTCCCCCCGCTCCGCCAGCCGCTCCAGGTCCAGGTCCACGTACTCGGTGGCGCCCTGCGGCGCGGGGGCGGACGTGAGGTCGCCGGAGTGGACCGCGGCGTCCGCGCCGTACACCAGGTCGGTGTAGTCGCACAGTCCGGTGAACCGCCACTCGGCGTCGAAGAACGCGACGGAGAGGTCCAGGTCCGTACGATTGCCCCGGGGTTCGGTCCAGTGCAGGAACAGCCGCAGCACCGCGCCCTCGGGCAGGGTCTGTGTGCTGCCCCGGGGGACCGCCACCAGGGCCTTCGCTGTGGACCGCTCGGTGAACGGCACGGTGAGGTCGGCCAGGCCGGCATCCAGCACCGACAGCTCGTACGGCTCTCCGGCGGCGAACCGGCGCAGCACCTCCGCCCGCAGCAGCGCGACCGCCTCCGTCACCAGCCCGGAGGGCAGCGGAGTCCGCCGCTCCGGAACGGTCAGGGCCCGGGTGACCTCCCCGCGCGGGAAGAACACGCGGCGGCGGCCGGTGCGGTCCTCGGTACGCGTCCGCAGCGCTCCGAGCGCCGACAGCAGCGGTCCCGGGCCCACCTTCGGCAGCCCGCGCAGGAGGGCTTTCTCGAGTTCGGGTTCGAGGGTGTCGGTGGTGTGCAGGCGGAGCAGCAGGTCCAGGCGGCGGACCAGTTCGCCGGGGCGCTCCCCGGCGAGGGCCGCGGCCCTGCCCGCGTCGCCCTCGGCCACCGCCTGTTCCAGTCGCCCGGCCCAGGTGGCCGGGCGGATCCGGGTGCCGTCCACGCGGACGGCGTCCGGGTGCGCGGCGGCCGTCTCCAGCAGGGCGGCGCCGAACGTGGTACCGGGATCCACCGGGGTGCCGCGCAGGACCGCGAAGGCGAGGGCGGCGCGCGGATGCCGGGCGTGCCGCTCGAAGGGGTGCAGGATCTCCGCGGCCCGCTTCCACTCCGTGGGGTGCCGCAGCACGTCCTCCACGAGGTAAGGCGTCGGCAGGTCGTCGAGGACCGAGAGCAGTTCGCGGCGCAGCGGACGCGGCGGGCTCGTGAACCGCGACGGCGTCACCAGTGAGGCGTCACCGCCGGAGAGCACGGCGAGCAGCCGCAGCACGTCGGTGGCGGTGGTGAGCCGCTCGGCCAGCAGTCTTCGCGGTGGCAGGCCGTCCGGCGCCTCGCGCACCAGCGCGCCCAGCACCATTGCCCTGGTCTCCCGGACCGGGATGTCCTGGGGCAGCAGGCCCTGGCCGGCCGGGGTGAGGGGCAGCAGTGTCAGCAGGTCGTCGCGGTCCTGCGGGGAGAGTGGGGTCCGGCGGGCCAGCAGGGCGTCGACCACGGCGGTGGCGTCGGCGGCCCGGTCCGTGCCCAGGCGCAGCAGCCGCAGTGGGCCGGGCACCGGTGCCTTGGCGGCGCCGACGGCGCGGACCGGCCGCAGGAAGGGGTCGTCGGCGTCGATACGGCGGTGGCACACCGGGCAGCCCGCGTAGTCGGACCCGTCCCAGCACAGTCGGCACACCAGGTGCGCGCAGGGCGAGACGGGGAACACCGTGCGCGCCTCGCCGCACAGCACGCAAGGCTGTTCCGGCTGTTGCAGCAGGTAGGCGAAGACCCGGTCCACGTACAGCGCCTCGGTGTTCCGCGGCACGGTGCGCGGGAACCGGCGGAAGAGCGGGACGTGGGTGCGGTCGGAGCCGAGCAGGCCGTCGGTCAGCCCGACCAGGCGGGTGTGCGCGACCGCCAGCTCCTCGGAGGTCAGCGAGTCGAGCGCCGCGTGCAGTCGGGAGGAGAGAAGGTGGCCGCGGCCGAGCAGTTCGGCCTCCAGCCGGCGCAGTGCCGGTCCTGTTCCGCCGCCGGACGCGAACGCCCCGTCCACGTACACGGTCTGGATACGGCGCAGCAGTACGGACTCGGCAGCGAGCAACGGGGGAACCCTCCACGACGACCGGGACAGGGGAACGGGGGCGGAGAGTGGGCGCGCTGGGTCTTTTCGAGAAGGTGAGAAGGATGCGCGTCAGGGAGCCGCCCCCGTCGCACCCGATCCCATCACACGCGTGCGCGACCGCCAAACGAATAAACGGTCCCCCCTCGGTGTGAGCGCCGGGCAACCGTGCGCCGCTTCCCGTACCGGTCCTGCGGCGGTGTCGGTGGGAGCGCCCGCGGCGCCGGCCGACGAGGACGACGGTGCCCGGCAGCAGGGCTCCGGCGCCTGCCGTGACGAGGAGTGCCGTGTGGGCCGTGCCCGCGGCGGGGAGCGTGCCGTCGGACGGTGCCGTCGTGGTCGGAGCGGCTCGTGTACCGAAGGCGGAGGTGGCGCTGTCGTCGGAGGGGTCCGGGTCGTGCCGGGGGACGCCGGCCCGGCCGGGGGCGAAGGCTTCGTCGTAGGCGCAGTCGGAGAACTCGTGGTCGAAGAGCGGACCGCCCTCCGACGCACGGGGGTCCCGAAGGTCGTCCACAGGCGTGCCTGCTTCCGTGGGCGCGCCTGCGGGGGTCGTCGGCCTCTTTCCGCGGAGGTGGGCTCGGGCGTACCCGGCCCACGCCCCGGCCGGCTGGCGCGACCCGATCGCGCAAGGGCCATGGCGGACCGTCAGGCTCGGTTCCGTGACGGCTTCGGTTCGGAGGGAAGGGTCTCCTCGCGGCGGCGGAGCAGCAGCGGGGTCGCCAGCAGGAACACGCCGGCCAGTCCGATGGCCGTGCGCGGACCGAGCAGACTGCCCAGCACGCCCCACAGGGCCGTCAGAAGTGCGGTCGTGCCCTTGGTCGTCACCGCCCAGGCGGTCAGTGTGCGGGTGAGCCGGTCGGTCGCGACGCGCTGGAGGCGGTAGGTGGCGTGGACGGGGTTGAAGACCCCGCAGCAGAGGATGAGCCCGAACTCGACGCCGATCACCAGCAGCAGTCCGCCGGTGCCCGGCCCCAGGAAGGCCAGGCCGATGGGCCAGACGGCACGCAGCGCCCCGGTCGCGACCAGGACCTGGTGCTGCCCGAACCGGGTGACGAGCGGCCGGGCCAGCCGTGCTCCGAGCAGCCCGCCGATCGAGGGCGCGGCGAAGGCGAGGCCGTACTGCCACGGTGCGAACCCCAACTGTCCGAGCATCTGGACGGCCAGCAGCGGTTGGACGGCCATCACCAGGCCGTTGAACAGGGTGGTGTTGAAGAACAGCGGACGCAGGGCCGTGTCGGAGAGGATGTACCGCCAGCCGTCGAGCAGGTCCCCGGCGCGCATGCGTGTGGCCTCCCGGCGCCCGGGGCGCGGCTCGTGCCCGCCCGTCGCGCGGATGCCCAGAGCCGAGAGCAGATGGCTGACCGCGTCGGCCACCACCGTCGCCACCGGACCGAGCAGCCCGATCGCCGCACCGCCCAGCGGCGGTCCGGCGATCGTGACCGTCCAGGCCGTGGACTCGAACCGGGCGTTGGCGACGAGCAGGTCCTCGGCCGGCAGCAGGTTCTTCAGGTACGCGCCGGAGGCAGCGCGGAAGGTGATGTCGGCCGCCGCGACGACGACCGAGACCAACAGGAGCTGAAGGAAGGTGAGCGCGCCGAGCGCGAACGCGGCGGGGACCGTCAGCAGCGCCGCGAACCGCATCAGGTCCATCGCGATCAGCACCTGCCGCTTGCGGCGGAACTCCATCCACGGGCCGAGCGGCACGGCCACGGCCGCGCCCACCGCGGCCCCCACGGAGGACAGCGCGGCGACCTCGGCCGGTCCGGCGTGCAGCACCTGGACGGCGATCAGCGGGAACGCGCCGAAGGCGAGCCAGGTGCCGAGCGCGCTGGTCCCGTACGCTGCCCAGAGCCATCCGAACTGCCGCCCCAGCCGGTGTCCGCTCCTCATGCCCGGTCCCCCTGCCCTTCACCCGCACAACCGATCCGCGACCGGGAGTATCCAAGCGAGGGCTGTGGCCAGGGATCAAACAACCGGAGGAACCACGGACCACAACCACCGGTTGTGGCCTTAGGGTGTCGGCGTGGACCTCGACGCCGTACGGACCTTCGTCGCCGCCGCGGACGCGGGGCAGTTCCAGGAGGCTGCCGCCGAGCTGGCGGTCACCCAGCAGGCCGTGTCCAAGCGCATCGCCGCGCTGGAACGCGACCTCGGCGTGCGGCTGTTCACCCGCACCGCCCGCGGCGCCCGGCTCAGCATCGACGGGCAGGCGTTCCTGCCCCACGCACGCGAACTGCTGCGCGTCGCCGAGCGCGCGCGAGCATCCGTGCGCCCCGGCCGCCGTCCGCTGCGCGTCGACGTGATCGCCTCGCGCGGCGCGGCGTCGGGTCTGATGCGCGCCTTCCACCGTGCCCGTCCCGAGATCGACCTCGACGTGGTGTGGCTGTTCGACATCGAGACGGCCGTCGCCGCCCTCCGGTCCGGAACGATCGACGCGTCCTTCCGCGCCGTCGGCATGCCCGGCCGGCCCCTTCCCGAGGACATCGAGTCGGTCCGGGTGCTCGACGAGCCGCTCCAGCTCCTCACCGGCCCCGCCCACGCACTGGCGGGCGCCCGTTCGGTGACCCTCGCACAGCTCGCCGGGCACCGGATCTGGATGCCCGGTATCGTCCCCGGAACCGAGTGGGCCGCCTACTACGACGACCTCGTCGCCGAGTTCGGCCTCACCATCGAAGCCACCGGCCCCAACTTCGGCTCCGACGCGCTCCTCGACACCGTCGCCGACACCCCGGCCCTCGCCACCCTCATGAGCGAGCAGACCCGCCTCGTCTGGCCCGCCGGCCACGACCTGCGCCGCATCCCGGTCACCGACCCGACCCCCGTCTATCCGCACTCGCTCCTGTGGCACCGCGACAACCCCCACCCGGCACTGGCCGTGCTCCGCGCCCACCTCGCCGCCACATCGGCCGGCCACGACACCACCGGGACCTGGACACCCGGCTGGGTGACATCGCGCTGAACGCCGACGCGCCCTCGATCCCTGTCGTGGACGAAGGACGCGCGATGTGAAGCGGGCACGGGCGCGGCCTGCGGGGTGAGCGGCTGTTCCGGCATTCCGCTCAGGGGTGGGAGGTGGCGACCTCGACCCCGAACCCGATCAGGACGACACCTGTGACGCGGTCCACGGCACGTCGTAGGGCAGGCTTCTCGAAGAAGGCGCGGGCCTTGGCCAGGACCAGCAGGTCATCCCGAGATGCGGTGAGAGGCCGGACGGCGCGAGCGTGGGCAGGAGGCCGGTGTAGAAGACCGCGATCTTCGGGTTGAGAACGTTGCTGACCAGTCCCGTGCGCCACGGGTTGCCGAACGGTGCCGCGGCGGGGCCGGCCACCGGCGTCACCGGACGACCGCTCCGGCTCTGCAGCAGGGCCTGGACGGCTGTCCCCACCGTCGTGCTGCTGCTGACCGCGATGCCCTCCTGGTGGACGGAGACCCGGGCGGTGAACACCGCCCTGGTGCTCAACACCCTGCTGCTCGCCGGTTGGGGCGCGTGGACGGCACGCAGCGCGGGCCGCGGGTGGGCGGCTTCGCTCCGGGCCGGAATCGCCGACATGCTGATCGGCCTGGTGATCATCGGGGCGAACGCCCTGATCAAGTAGCGTTCACGACTGCCGGCGGCCGGCTCCGTCGACGCCACCGCGTCTGCGCTCCGGCTCTCCGACGAGCCGTGTTTCCAGGCGGTAGTCGACGGTGACGTCACCGTAGTCGTGGCTCGGAGCGACCTTCTCGGGAAGGTGGTCACGGTCACTGTGGCTCGTCGACTCCCGCTCCCCGGTGCCCGGGAAGCGGACGGCTGTCCGGGGTTCCTCCGCGAAGCGGAGGCGCGCGGCGTGGACCGTCGACCGGAACGAGATGTCCCACTCCGTGCTCTCCACCGCCGTTCAGGGCGGCTCTTCCCGTTCTTCGGTGGCACGGCGGCGGCCGGGCCGCGGTGGCAGTTTTCCGTCCTCGGCGCGTGTCCGGCGCTTACGGGTGCCGCTCTCGCCGCGGGCGGTCCGGTCCCGGTGCCCGTCCCCCGGCCTGCGCGCGCTCCGTGCGTCCGGCCCGGTTCGGCGTACGGTGCCGCCCGTCGTGTCCGCGGCTTCACCCACGACACCCTCGGTGATGTCGCCGGCCTCGCCGACAGCAGCCCGGCCCGCTCCACCGACGTCCTCCACCGCGCGTCCGACGTCACGGCCCACGTCCCGCACGGCCGTGCCGGCTCCTCGGCCGACGTCCTCCGCCACCGAGCCGACACCGCGGCCCACGTCCCGGACGGCGGTCCCGGCGCCCTGGCCGACGTCCTGAACAGCAGCCCCGGCGCCCTGGCCGACGTCCTGAACGGCAGCCCCGGCGCCCTGGCCGACGTCCTGAACGGCCCGTCCGGCACCCGTACCCACCTCACCCACGGCTTGACGGGCTCCACCACCGACGTCCTGTACGGCCGATCCGACCCCGCGCGTCAGGTCGCGCAGGATCTCCGGATGGCGATCGATTGTCGTGAGCACCCGATTGATGATCATGGCGACATTGTCGAGACGCACCCTGAGCCGGGCCTGTGCCTCCACACCCGAAATACCCAGGTGCACGCGGCCGAGGGTGACGTCGGCGCCCACACTCAGCTTCAGCAGATCCAGCACCTCGGCCTGCAGGGAGACGTGCGCCCGCAGGTCCTCGACGTCCAGGTCGATCTCGTCGACCTTCAGCACCGGAACGTCCAGGAAGACATCGGGGTTCGCGTCGGCGGCCACGGGGGCACCCCGGGGGGCGGCCACGTCCTCCGCCTCGTAGGAGCCCGGCTCGTCGCCGTACGGCTCCGGCTCGGTGTATTCCTCGAGGTCCTCGGCGTATTCCTCAAGGCCCTCGGCGTCGGGTTCGCCGTCGTACGGGTCACCCTCCTCGACGGGTGCCTCGTCGTTCTCGGCGTTGTCGTCCATCACCGCGCCCTCCCGGTCCGTCCTGACCGACCGCGGCCCACCTGACGCCACGACGCCCTCTGACGGACGTCGTAGCGGTCCCCCCGGTCGATCGGCAGCGCGTCGGCGGTGCTTCTCCTTCAGGACTGCGGTCGCTTCCCGTGGTTCGCCGCGTGGTTGCGGCGCGACTTCTTCTTGCGGCGCCTCTTCGAGGACATGTGCGTCTCCCTGGTGACATACAGTCGTGAGACCACGTCTCACCCGGCGGTTCCCGGACCGACGAACGGCGACGGTCCGTTCGGCCAGTGTTCCTCGCGGCGCGGGACACCGCCACTCGCACACCGGCCGGCCATGCCGGCGGCGACGGCAGGGACCACTCTCGTCGACATGGTTGTCGCCCCGCGCGCGCCGGGCGACGATGTCCCCCAGCGCATCGCCCCGCGGGAGGCCATGGTGACCGATCCCTGGGTGGCCCTGGAGCCAGGAGCCGACCCTGCCGAGCGCGTACGCGTGCTGCACCGGGCGCACGATGCCTTCACCGAGGCCGGTACGGTGCCGCGCCCGGTGCGCGGCGTGGTCGCCGAGTCGTGGCGGCGCTCGGCACGTGCCGGGGTGCACCCGGACGGCACCGCCGACATCGAACTGACGGGCGGTGACCTCGGGGCCTGCCGGGCCGAGCACCCGCTGGCGCATGTGATGCCGCTGTTCCGGGAGTTGCTGGGCACGTTCGCCTCCGACGGCCGGCACCTGCTGGCGGTGTGCGACGCGCGCGGCAGGCTGCTGTGGGTCGAGGGGCACACGTCGACGCTGCGGCAGGCACGGCGGATGAACTTCGTGCCGGGCGCGCGGTGGTCGGAGAGCGCGGTCGGGACGAACGCGCCGGGCACGGCGGTCGCCGTGGGCCGTCCGGTCCAGGTGTTCGCGGCCGAGCACTTCGTACGGCGCGTACAGCCGTGGACGTGCGCGGCGGCCCCGGTCCACGACCCCCGCACGGGGCGGCTGCTCGGTGCCGTGGACATCACCGGCGGGGACGGCCTCGCGCATCCGCACAGCCTGGGGTTCGTACAGGCCGTGGCACGCGCGGCGGAGTACCGGCTGGCGCTGCTCGCCCCGGGCGCCGGGCTGCCGGCGGGCCCGGACTGGCGGCACTGGGCCGCGACCGGGCGGTGCTGACGACGGAGGGCCGCAGGATCCGGCTCAGCCGCCGGCACAGCGAGATCCTCGTCCTGCTGGCCGGGCGTCCCGACGGCCTGACCGGTGACGAACTGCTGTGCGCCCTGTACGAGGACGAGTCGGTGACGCCGGTGACACTGCGCGCGGAGCTCGCCCGGCTGCGCCAGGTGCTCGGGCCGGAACTGCTCGCGTCGCGGCCCTACCGGCTCACGGCGCCCCTGGAGTCGGACGTCGCCGTCGTCGAACGCCGGCTGGCGGCCGGCGCGGTCACCACCGCCCTGGCCGCCCCGTTCAGGTCACCGGCCCGGGGTGGGCGGTGCCGGATCGTAGTCGGCCTTTTCGGTGAGGTCGCGCAGGCGCGTTGCGGCGGTGAGCATGTCCCGGTGGCTGGTATAGAGGGCGTTGACGCCGAAGCGGAGCAGGTCGGGCGCGCGCATGTCCGCGATGACCCCGACCTCCGCGAGGGCGACGGCCAGACCGCGGGCGTGGGCGTGGCGGAGGGTGACCTGACTGCCGCGGCGGCCGGGTTCGGCCGGGGTGACGGGGGTGAAGCCCAGAGGGGTCAGGAGTTCGTCCGCGCAGCGCAGGAAGAAGCCCGTCAGCGACAGGCTCTTGGTACGGAGCCGGGCCAGGTCGACGCCGTCGAAGGCGGTGAGGGCCGCTTCCAGGGCAAGCAGGGAGAGGATCGGCGGGGTGCCGATGCGGGCGCGGGCGATGCCGAGGGCAGGCGTGTAGGAGTCGGCCAGGGCGAAAGGATCGGCGTGGCCGGTCCAGCCCGGCAACGGGGTTTCCAGCGTGGTGTGGTGGCGTCGGGCGACGTAGAGGAAGGCGGGAGCGCCGGGGCCGCCGGAGAGGAACTTGTAGCCGCAGCCGACCGCCAGGTCCACGCCCAGGCCGTCGACGTCCAGGGGCAGGGCGCCGGCGGCGTGGCACAGATCCCACAGCGCCAGGGCCCCGGCGTCGTGCGCGGCCCGGGTCAGCGTCCGCATGTCGTACAGCTCGCCGGTGCGGTAGTCGACGGGCGAGTAGCTGACGACGGCGACCCGTTCGCCCTCGGCGGCGAGGAAGTCCGGAAGGTCCCCCGGACGCACGTGCCGTACCTCCAGGTCGCGGCGGCGGGCGACCGCGTCGGCGAGGTAGCGGTCGGTCGGGAAGTGCCCGGGGTCGGTGACCAGCAGCGGGCGGTCCGGGCGGAGGGCGGCGGCGTCGTCGAGGGCGGTGAACAGCTGCACGCTGGTGGAGTCACCCGCGATCGTCTGCCCCGGCGCCGCCCCGATGAGCCTTCCGACGGCATCGCCGACGCGCAGCGGCGCCTCCCACCAGCCGGCCGCGTTCCAGGAGCCGATGAGTCCGGTCGCCCACTGGCGCCGTACGACGTCGTCCAGGGCCGCCGGCACGGCGGCGGGCAGCGGGCCCAGGGAGTTGCCGTCGAGGTACACGACGTCCGGCGGGAGCAGGAAGCGGGCCCGGAGGTCGGCCAGGGGGTCGTCGGCGTCCAGCCGTGCGGCCTGCTCGTGCAGGGTGGCGGTTGCGGAGAGTGCGGTGGTCATCGGTGTGCGGCCTCCTCGTCCGCGCGGCCGGCGTCCGCCGGGAAGTGGGCGGCCGCCATGTCCCGGAGGGTGTCGGCGACCGCGCGGGCCCCGGGTGCCCCGGGTTCGATGAGGGTGTAGTGGCCGGTGCCGGGCAGGACGACCGTCCTGAGGTCCTGGTGCACGGCCGCGTAATCGCTGAACTGCGTGAGGGGGACCTCCTCGTCCGCGGCGCCGTGCAGGAGCACGGTGGGCACGCCCGTGGCCCCTGTGCCGCGCAGCAGGGTGAGGGGGTCGACCTCGGGCAGGCGGGCCGTGAAGTGCTCCTCGCCGCCGAGGAGTTGCAAGGCGGCGTCATCGCTGAGGCGGTCGCGGCGGGTGGCGGTGAGGTCGGTGATCGGGGCGAGGGCGAGCACACTCGTCGGCAGGGTGCGGGTGTACCAGCGAGAGGCGGGCGGCAGCAGGCCCCGGGCGGCGCACCACAGGGCCAGGTGGCCGCCGGAGCAGTGGCCTGCCAGGACGTAGGGGCGGCCTTCGGGCAGCGTGTCGACGATGCGGGCGATGTCGTCGAAGGTCTCGGGGTAGCCGCCCGCACCGCCGGACCGTCTGAAGCCCGGGAGCAGCACATTGAACCCCTGCGTGGACAGCCAGTCCGCGAAGGGGGTCAGGTGCATCCGGTCGTAGCGCCAGTAGCCGCCGTGCAGGAGAACCACCAGCGGGGCGTCCGGGTCCTCGGACGGCCAGGCGTCGTAGGACTGGTGGGGGTGGTCGCCGTAGCGGCCGTGCACCGGGGCCAGGACCGGCTTCAGGCTCAGGACCCGTCGCTCCTCCTCGGCCGCGAAGGCGGAGATCGGCCTAGACGTCACCGCGCACCTCCCACAGTTCGGGGAAGACCGGCCGGGCCGCGCGCTGTTCGAGCCAGGCGAGCCCGGCGGATCCGGCGCTGCCCGGTTTGGCTCCCATGGCGCGGCGGACCACCAGGACGTGGTCGAACCGCCAGCGGGTGACGAGTTCGGCGATGTCCGTGAGCAGTTCGCCCAGGGCGAGGTGGGGGTGGTGCCGCGGACCGGCGTAGACGTGCCTCCACGCCTCCACCACGCCGGGGTCTCCGTCGTAGGGGCGGATCACGTCCCGTTCGCGGACATGGGCCGGGACCGGCAGGCCCTGGCGGTGGAGGTAGGCCAGCACGTCGTCGTACAGGGACGGTTCGCGGTAGGTCTCGGCGAGCGCCTCGTGGACGGCCGGGTCGCCGCGGTGGGCGCGCAGCAGCCCGGCGGACTTGTCGCCGAGGAGGAACTCCATATGCCGGTACATCGCCGACTGGAAGCCCGAGGCCCGGCCGAACGCGGCCCTGAAGCCGTTGAACTGGGCAGGCGTCAGGGCGGCGATGGGCTCCCAGGCGCCACTCAGAGCGGTCAGCGCGCGGCGGCTGCGCACCAGCGCGTCCATGGCGGAGGGCAGGTCGTCCTTGGCGAAGGCGACCTTGGCGGCGCGCCACTCGTGCACGATCAGGGTGAACCACAGCTCCATCACCTGGGTGGTGACGAGGAAACCCATCTCGTCCGGGGCCTCGGTGAGCGGGTGCTGCAGCGTGTTGAGGACCGAGGCGTGCACATACGTGTCGTAGGGGCTGGCGCCCTCGAAGGGGCAGGTCAGGGTGGAGTCGGTGGCCGGTGCGTCAAGGGTGGTCGTGCGGTCGTTCATCACATCTCCCAGGAGTGCGTAGGGGTCACACACCGAGGTGGGCGCCGCCGGAGGCGTCGATCCACTGACCGGTCACCCAGCGGGCGTCGTCGCTCGCGACGAAGGAGACGACGTCCGCGATGTCCACCGGGTCGCCGAGCCGGCCGAACGTGGAGGCCTCGGAGTAGCGGCGGCGGATCTCCGGGACGGCGAGGGTGGGGTTGATCTCCGTCTCGGTGTAACCGGGTGCGACGGCGTTGACGGTGATGCCCCGCGGGCCGAGCTCCTGGGCCAGGGAGAGGGTGAGGTGGTCGAGGGCGGCCTTGGTCATGGTGTAGGAGACGATCGCCGGGAAGGCGACGCGGGTCGCGACGGAGGAGATGTTGACGATCCTGCCGCCGTCCCGCAGGCGGTCCAGTCCGCGCTGGATGATGAAGAACGGCGCCTTGGCGTTGACGGCGAAGACGCGGTCGTAGTCGGCCTCCGTCACCCGGGCGATGGGGCGGGGTACGGTGATGCCCGCGTTGTTGACGAGGATGTCCAGGTCCGCCGGGGCGTCCTGCTGCGCCAGGGCGTCGTCGAAGGCGGACCACAGGGTGTCGGCGTCGCCGGGGACGCCGAGTTCGGCGTGGACGGGGAAGGCGCGGCCGCCGTGGGCCTGGATCTCCTTTACGGTCCGCTCGGCTGCCGTCGGGTCGTGGCCGTAGTGGACCGCGACGAGGGCGCCTTCGCGGGCGAGGCGGTGACTGATGGCTCTGCCGATGCCCCGGCTGCCTCCGGTGACCAGGGCGGTCTTCCCCGTGTGGCGGGCGGTGGCGGTCATCGTGGGTCTCCTTCGCTGAGGGGTGGCGTGGCGCTGACGGATCAGGCGTCGAAGTCGAACGTGCTCGGGATGGCCGATCAGGCGTCGAAGTCGAGGGTGATCTCGGGAGTGCGGGGCCTGGCGCGGCAGACGAGCGTGTAGCCGGCGGCGCGGTCGCGTTCGTCCAGGGCGTGCTGGCCGTCCGCCGTCACCTGTCCGGATACGACCTTCGCGCGGCAGCTGCCGCAGACGCCCTCCCGGCAGGCGTAGGGCACGTCGGGGTGGCTGCGCAGCAGTGCGTCGAGCAGGACCGGGTCGTCCGGCAGGACGGTGGCGGCACGGCGGCGTCCGTCGAGCAGGGCCGTGACCCGGTACTCCCCCGCCCTCGGCGCCCGCCCGGCCGGCTCCGGCTCTGGTGGCTGCCTGTCCTCGGCGGTGAACAGCTCCCAGCGGACGAGCGAGGGATCCGCGCCGAGGCCTGCCAGCACGTGCCGGGCGGTGGCGACGAGGCCGGGCGGTCCGCACAGGGCGAACGTGGTGTCCGGGCCCGGCCGGGCGTCCACGGCGGCCAGCAGCCGGCGCACTCCGGACGCGTCCAGCCGCCGTGCGAGCGGACCGCCCCCGCTCCCCCGGTCCTCCCGCGTCAGCACGTACAGGACGGTGAAACGGTCGACGAACTCGTCCTTGACCTGCGCCAGTTCATCGGCCAGCACGGCGTCGGCGGAGGTGCGCACCGAGTGGACCAGACTGACGCGGCAGGTCGGGTCCCGGCGCAGCGCGTGGGCGGCCATCGGGGCCAGGGGGGTGATGCCGGTGCCGCCCGCGAGGAGCACATGATGGGCGCCCGGCAGCCGCGGCAGGGCGAAGGCGCCGGTGGGCGCGGAGAGTTCCAGACGCGCGCCCGGTACGAGCCGGGTGGTGGCGTACTCGCCGAAGCCGCCCGGGCCGGAGCGTTTTATCACCAGGCGGAGCACCGAGGGGGCGTGCGGTGGTGGGCAGAGCGAGTAACTGCGGCGCAGTTCGGTGCCGGAGGCCTGCCGGTGCCGGACGACGACGTGCCGGCCGGGGTGGTGGGCGAAGACATCGCGCAGGTTGGTGGGCACGTGCAGGGTGACGGCGACCGTGTCGGCGCTCAGGTGACGGACCTCGCGGACGTCCAGCGGGTGCCAGCCGAAGCGGCGGGGCGGGCCGGCCGGTGCCTCGTCGAGGAGGGCGGGCGGGGCGGGGTTCACGGTGTGCCTCACAGCGCGGTCAGGTGGGGGAAGGGCTCGCAGCACGCGGTGCACCACAGCACCGACTGACAGCGGGCCGGGCCGAAGGCGCTGTGCGGCCGGGTGGCCCTGCAGCCGCAGTGCGGGCAAGGCACGGCGCCCAGCGCGACGGGGACCGGACTGTCGGGTGCCGGGGTCACGGGTGGCGCGATGCCGTGCGCGGCGAGGGCGCGTCGCCCCTCGGGGGTGATGCGGTCCGTCGTCCAGGGGGGCGTCAGGACGTGCCGGACGCGGCCGTCCGGATGGCCGCAGGAGGTCAGGACCTCCCGCACGGCGGCGGTGATCTCGGGCAGCGCGGGGCAGCCGAGGTAGGTGGGCGTGATCTCCACCTCCAGCACGCCGTCGGCGCCGGGGGCGACACGGCCCACCACGCCGAGGTCGCCGAGGCCGATCACCGGCAGTTCCGGGTCCGGGAGCGCGGCCACCCGCTCGCGCACCTCCTGGGCCGAGCGGCGGGCTGTGACCGGTGCGGGCGTGGGTGCGTTCACCAGGTACCCCCGGGGAACTGCCGCCGCACGGACTGCAGTTCGGCGACCAGTGGCCCGAACTCCTCGGTGTGCAGGCCCGCGCGGCCGCCGGTGGCCGACCAGGTGGGAGCGGGCACGGCGAGGCCCGCCTCGGTGACGACGCCAGTGACCCGCCCGAGCCACGTGTCACGCAGGGGTGCCGGGGAGGGCACGGTGCCGGACGCGGCCAGGCGGCGCAGGAGGTCGTCCTCCTCGAAGAGTTCGCCGGTGTAGGGCCACACCCGCTCCAGGGCGTGTCGCATGCGGCGCGCGCTCTCGGCGGTGCCGCGTCCCAGCGTCTCCGTCCAGCGGTCGGCGTGCAGCCGGTGGAAGGCGACCTCCTTGGCGGCCCGGACCCCGAACGCGGCGAGCTCGGGGTCGGCGCAGTGCGCGAGGTTCTCGTAGTGGAGGACGGCGTAGTGGGTGTAGGCGAGTTGCCGGGCCACGGTCACGGCGAAGTCGCCGTTGGGCAGCTCGGTCAGCAGGGCGTTGGTGAACTCGCGCTCAGAGCGGGTGTAGGCGAAGTCGTCCTCGGTGCGGCCGGTTCCGTCGAGGCGGCCGGCGCGGGTGAGCAGCGCGCGGGCGTGGCCGATCAGGTCGAGGGCGATGTTGGACAGGGCCAGGTCCTCGTCGATGGTCGGCGCACGGGTGATCCACTGGCACAGCCGCTGCCCGAGGATGAGCGCGTCGTCGCCGAGGCGCGTCGCGTACCGGGCCAGATCGGGGTGGGCGGCGGACGGCGGCACGTCCGGCAGGGTGCCGGGGCGCACTGCCACGACGTCACTCGTCGTACTCACCTTCGGGGCCTTTCTCGGTCAGCGGCGCGTAGTGCTCGGGGTAGCGGTACGGCTTGTGGCGGGCGCCCGCGAAGTACGGGTCGCGTTCGTCCGGGGAGGCCGTGTGCACGGCGTCGGAGCGGACCACCCACAGCGACAGGGGTTCGCCCCGGCGCGTGTACAGGTCGCGGGCGGCGGCCAGTGCCGCGTCCGGGCCGGCGGCACGCACCGACCCCACGTGCTGGTGCGCCAGGCCCCTGCGGGCGCGCAGGAACACCTCCCAGGACGCCGACGCGCCCTGTCGTGCCGCGCTCATGCGGCCGCTCCCCGCGGCTCGTCCGTCCTCGCGGCGTACGCGACGGCGGCCTCCCTGACCCAGGCGCCGCCCTCGTGCGCGGCCAGGCGGCTCGCGATGCGCTGCCGCGCCCAGTGGGTGTCGTCGCCCAGGGCCGTGCGGTAGGTGTCCCAGTCGACGGGCGTGAAGTCGTAGTGCCCGCGCTCTTCGTTCCAGCGGATCGCCGGGTCGGGCAGCGTCAGGCCGAGGCGCTCGGCCTGCGGGACGCAGGTGTCGACGAAACGCTGGCGCAGCTCGTCGTTGGTGTGGCGCTTGATGCCCCAGGCCATCGCGCGGCGGGAGACCGCGGCCCCCAGCGCAGCGGTCCGCGCGTCGGCGCCGCCCGCCTCCGTGTCGGGCGGTCCGAACATCAGCGCCACCGCTGGCAGCCACCAGCGGTTCACCGCGTCCTGCGCCATCTCCTTCTGCTCCGGGGTCCCCTCGCACAGGGTGCGCATCAGGTCGTAGCCCTGACGCACGTGGAAGGCCTCCTCCTGGCAGACGCGGCGCATCGCCCGGGCATAGGGCCCGTAGGACGTACGGCACAGGGGTGCCTGGTTGATGACGGCGGCACCGTCCGTCAGCCAGGCGATGGCGCCGGTGTCCGCCCAGGTCAGCGCGGGATGGTTGAAGGTGGCCGAGGCGCGCTGCCGGCCGTGGTGCAGGGCGTCCAGCAGGTCGGCGCGGTCCACGCCGAGTGTCTCGGCCGCGGAGTACAGGTACAGGCCGTGGCCCGCCTCGTCCTGCACCTTGGCGAGCAGGACCGACTTGCGATGCAGGGACGGGGCTCGGGTGAGCCAGGCGCCCTCGGGCTGCATGCCGATGATCTCGGAGTGGGCGTGCTGGGCGATTTGACGGACCAGCATGCGGCGGTAGCCGTCGGGCATCCAGTCGCGCGGTTCGATCGTCTCGCCGTCGGCGATGAGCGCGTCGAAGTGGGCGAGCAGGTCGGCCTCGTCCGCGGTGGCGGAGGCCGTGGTGGTGGCGGTGGTCGACGCGGTCACCGGACACCGCCCGGGCGTGCGGCGACCGTCGCGGCGGTGCCGTGCTCCCGGACATCCGCGGGACGTACGGCGGCCATCGTCACGGTGCTGTGCTCCCGGTCACCGCCCGGGCGTGCGGCGACCGTCGCGGCGGTGCCGTGCAGCGGGCACCGTCGCGGGGACCGGACCCGTACCGGCTGCCTGGGCACGCACATCACTCCTTCGGTTCGACGACCGCCCGCGCGGGGTGCCGGGCGGAGCGGGTTGCTTCGTTGCGATAAGAGGCCGGGCGTGCGGCCCGGCTATCCCCGGCCCGCGAGGTTCGGGTGCGTGACAAAGCTCACGGGGCGGTCCGGGGAGTGCGGCCGGGCGCGGCGGCCTCTTGAGGAAGTGACAGTCGTAGACCGCGGCGGCCGGCACGCCGAGGCGAAAGGGGAAACCATGAGCACCATCAGGGAGTTGCTGGTCGAACTCACCGGCACCGTCGAGTACGCCGACCGGATCGGCGACGACGCCGACCTGGCCGCCAGCGGCATCGACTCCGGGGACCTGGTGCGCCTGGTCCTGCTGGTCGAGCAGCGGCTCGGGGTCGAAATCACCGCCGAGGACATGGAGGAGCTGCGCACGATCGGTGACTACGAGCGTTTCGTGGCCGAGCGCGCGGGCGCCGGCGCGAGCGGCGGTGCGTGATGTGGCTGACGCAGCTGCTGGAGCGCAACCGCCAGTGCCGGCCCGGCCGGATCGCGCTGGTGGACGACGAACGCAGCGTCACCTGGGCCGAGCTGCACGACCGTACGCGGCAACTGGCCCACGGCCTCGCGGGGTTGGGTATCGGGCGGGGTGACCGGGTGGCCGTGCTCTCCAGGGACCGGATCGAGGTCCTGGAGAGCTACTTCGCGCTGGCCCGCCTCGGCGCGCTGTTCGTGCCGCTCAATCACAGCCTGACCGAGCTCGAGGTCGTCGGGATCGTCGAGCGCGTCGGCGCGGTGGCCATCCTCGGCGAGTCCGAACTGCTCGACCGCCACACCGAACTGCCGAAGTCGGTGCGTCTCCGGGTCGCCTTCGACAAGCCCGCCTTCGCGGCGCTGGGCACCCTGGCCGAAGAGCGGGAGCTGCCGGACGTCGCCGACACCGACCCCATCGCCGTACTGCACACCTCGGCGACCACCGGGCAGGCCAAGGGGGTGACGGTCGACAGCGTGTCCTTCCGCGCGATCGCCCTCGGCTGGCTGGTGATGGCCCGCCCTACCGACGACATCGTCATGGTCAACTGCTGCCCGCTGTACCACGGCAGCATGGTCGTTTCCCTCACCTACCTGGCGGCCGGAGCGACGATCGTGCTGATGCCCGGATTCACTCCGCAGCGGACGCTGTCGGCGGTGGAGCGGCACCGCGCCACGCACATGTGGCTGGTGCCTCAGATGCTGCGCTTCATGCTCCAGGCGAAGGCGTCCGGGCACACCGACCTGTCCTCCCTGCGGGAGGTGCTGTACGGGGCCGCCCCCATGCCGCTCGACGTCTACGCCGACGCGGTCGAACGGCTCGGGTGCGGCTTCCGGCAGGTGTACGGCATGACCGAGGTGGGGGGCCCGTTCGTCACGCTCGGTCCCGACGAGCACCCCGCGCCCGGGGACGTGACCGCCCGCATCCCGTGCGGACGGGTCGTGCCGGGCATGTCCGCCCGCGCTGTCGACGAGGCAGGCCGGGAACTGCCGCCCGGCGAGATCGGCGAGATCGTGGTGCGCGGGCCGGGCGTCATGCAGGGCTACTGGAACGACCCGGAGGCCACCCGCGGGATCACCCGCGACGGCTGGATCAGGACAGGTGACCTCGGCTTCATGGACGACGAGGGCCGCATCAGCCTGGTGGACCGCACCAAGGACGTGATCATCCGCGCGGGTCAGAACGTCTACCCCTCCGAGATCGAGCGCGCCCTGATGACCCACCCGGCGGTCCGGGACGCGGCGGTCGTCGGCATGACCGACGAGGACTACGGCGAGGTGCCGCTGGCCTACGTGACCCTGGAGGCGGGCGCGGAGCCGAGCACCGCGGAGTTGCTCGCACACGTGACGGGGCTGCTCGCGCCGTACAAGCGGCCGCGACGGGTGGAGTTCATCGAACAGGTGCCGCGCAATCCCGCCGGCAAGATCATCAAGAAGCTGTTGCGGGTATGAGGGCGCGCGAGGGCGGACGGCGATGAGTGAACGCCCGACGCGCCCCGGGCCGGCCACGACGCGGACGCCGTGGCCGGCCCGAGCTGGTGCGGAGCTTGTGCCGGCGGTTCAGGGCTGCGGGAGACCCCTGTGGTGGGGCCTGGCCGAAGAGGGGCCGCACCGTGGCAAGCCGTTGCCGTGGGTGCGCGATGACCTGGCCGCGCTGCGTCCGCTCCTTCTCGCCGCCGGACTCGGGCTCGGTGTCGCGGCCGCATCCGAACCGGGTGCGGAACCGGCCGGGCCCGCCGAGGCGGCTGCCGCGGCCTCGATGCCGGAGCAGCGGGGGCGGGAGTTCCTGGCCGGCCGGCGGGCCGCCCGCCGGGCCCTGTGGGCGGTGGGGCTGGACTGCGGTGAGATCCCCCGGTCGGGGCGCCTGCCGGTGTTCCCGCCGGGCCGGGCCGCGTCGATCTCGCACAGTGCGGGGATCGCCGTCGCCGTGACGCGCGGTGCCGACGGGGAATCGCCTCTCGGCTGTGACCTGGAGCTGCGGCCCCTCCCCCGCGCAGCGGCCCGTCTGGTGCTGCGTGCGGACGAGGAGCCGCTGCTCGTGGTCTGGTCGGTGACCGCATTGTTCTCCGCCAAGGAATCCGCGTGGAAGGCCCTCGCCGTGGCGGACGGGGGCCTGCGGGACTTGCGGGTCTCGTCCTGCGGGGACGAACTGCGTGTCCGCCTTCGCGTGGATCCCGCGCGTGCCGTGCGGGTGCGGGTCGTGCACGTCGGGGCGGCGGGAGTCTTCAGCTACGTGACCGGCTGGGATGCCGTCCCCGGCTGACAGAAGCCGCCCGTCCCCGGGTGCGCCGGGGACGGGCGGGGCGACGGGTCAGCGCTCCGGCGTCGTGCCGCCGTCCCGGTAGGAACGCCGCGCCGCGCCGGCCGCCTTGTCGGTCTGGGCGTCGTACTTGTTGCCCGTGCGCTCGTCGACCCTGCGCTCGGCGCCCGAGACGCCCTTGTCCGCCTGGTCGGGGTGGCCCTTGGCCATCTCCTTGGCCTTGTTCATCATGTCGCCCAGCTTGCCCATGGGGGTACCTCCAAGAGGTGCGCGTGCGTCGTACCCCGCCGCAGGTACCCCTCAGGCCGCGGGCGAATCACCCCAGGTCGCCCACCCGGGCCGCCATGTTGCCCGCCGGGTGCCGGTTGTCGTGGATGAGCTGGTGGGCGAGGCCGATCTCGTCGAAGCCGAAGGTCTGGGACAGGCACGGATCGATGATCCCCTGGTCGATCAGCCGAGTGACCTCACGTGCTTCCCGTGCCGTGGCGACGTGCGAGCCCTGCAGCCGCTTCTGCCGCATCCACAGGAACCGCAGGTCGACGTCGCCGTTGTAGCCGGTGGTGCCGCCGCACAGCACGACCATGCCGCCGTTGTCGCACAGGTACAGGGAGGTGGGGATGGTGTCGGCGCCGGAGTGTTCCAGCACGATGCGCGGGCTGCGGCGCTCGCCCAGCACCTCCCAGAAGGCCCGTCCGAAGGCCCTGGCTCCCGACAGCCAGCGTGCCATCGCCGCTTCGTCGGAGGTGTCCGGGAGCCTCCCCCAGTGGTCGAACCTCCGCCGGTCGATGAAGCCCTCGGCGCCCAGCTTGAGGCAGAACTCGCCCCGTTCCTCGCTGGAGACGACCGCGACGGGGATGCCGCCGACGTGCCGGACGAGCTGGATGGCGATGCAGCCCAGTCCGCCCGCGCCACCCCAGATCAGTACCGGGTCGCCGGGGCGAACCGTGTGCGGCGGCCAGCCGAAGAGCTGGCGGTAGGCGGTGGCGGCGGTCGCCATGTAGCAGGCGGCCTCCGCCCAGGGCAGCCGTGCGGGCTTGGGGTGGCACATGTAGTCGTCGACGACGGCGAACTGGGCGAACGAGCCGTAGTTCTCCTCGTAGCCCCACACCCGCTGGGTGGCGGACCACGTGGGGTCGCCGCCGAGACGGATGTCCTCGGCCTTCTCGTCCCAGCGGTTGGCGAGGACGACGACCTCGTCGCCGAGCCCCACCCCGCGTACGTCCTCGCCGACCGCCCACACGATCCCGGACAGGTCGGAGCCGCCGATGTGGAAGTCCTCGGTGGCGCCCGCCTTCTGCCGTGCGGCGATCACGTCGAGCGGCGAACCGAGCGCCGCCCAGACGTTGTTGTAGTTGATGCCGGCCGCCATCACCTTCACCAGGACCTGGCCGCGCCCCACGGGCGGCACGTCGACCACCTCGGTACGGAAGGCGTCGACGGGCTGTCCGTAGCGCTCACGGCGGATGAGCGAGGCGTACATCTTCTTCGGGGCGGTGCCGATCTCGGGGGCGTCACCGAGTTCGTAGAGGTCCTGGGTCGCTTGCACGCTGGTTCTCCTCGTCGCGGGTTTCACGGGGAAGGGGGTGTGCAGGCGCGGTCGCCGAGGGCGCGCAGTGCCTTCATCACCGCTTCGCCGATGCGGGCGATGGGTTCGGGTTCGGTCATCTCGTAGTGGCCGCAGGGCACGCGGTGGTCGTGGAGGGTTCCGTCGACGTGCGGCCGCCAGCTGTCGGCCTTGCCGGGCAGCACCGCCAAATCCGCCGGGTGCTCGGTGTGCTGCTCCTCGGCGGCGCTGAAGAACAGCACGTCACCGCGGTAGGTGCCAGGGGTGAATTGGGGCGCGATGCGCAGGTTGTTGCGCATGACGGCGGCGATGGCGGCGGCCTCGGCTCCGGTGACGGGGACGCTCGCCGGGTCGGCCGCGACGCGGGCGTCGATCTGGTCCAGGATCGCCTCCACGGGGGCCTGTGCGTCGACGGGGAGGCCGGCCACCCTGGACAGCAGGGCGGCGACCTGACGTTCTGTGGCGTCGGCGTCGTGTGCCGTGCCGTGCGGCTGGGGCGCGTCGAGCATGGCGAGGAGTTCGACCTGCTCGCCGTCGCGTTGCAGGGCGCAGGCCATGGCGTGGGCGACGAATCCGCCGTAGGACCAGCCCAGCAGCCGGTAGGGTCCGCGGGGTTGCACCTGGCGTACCAGGTCGAGGTAGTGGGCGACCATGGCGGCGGCGTCCGGGGCGGGCGGCCGGGTGCCGTCGAGGCCGGCGGCCTGTATGCCGAAGACGGGCTGATCGCCGCCGAGGTGGGGCAGCAGGCCCGTGTAGCGCCAGGCGACGCCCGCGCCGGGGTGGACGCAGAACAGGGGGGCGGCGCTGCCCTCGGCACGCAGCGGCAGCAGCGGGCCGAGCGCGGAAGAGGTGATCTCCGGGGTCTGCCCGTCCGGCCGGCCGGCCGCGGCGAGGACTCCGGCCACGGTGGGCGCGGCCAGCAGGGTCGCCGCCGGGACGTGGAGGACGCCGGTCTGGCGCAGCCGTCCCGCCAGCAGCACGGCGCGCATCGAGTCGCCACCGAGGTCGAAGAAGTTGTCGTGCACCCCGATGCCGCCGATGCCGAGGGTCTCCTCCCAGAGCCGGGTGACCTCCCGTTCGCGGTCGTCGCGGGGCGGTACGTGTTCGGTCGTCAGCCGGGGCCGGGGGGCGAGGCCGGGGCCTGCCGCTGTCGTGGTGTCGTCGGAGGGGGCGGGCTCCGTCCGGGCGCCGGGCGCGTCGATCCAGTGACGGTGGCGCTCGAAGGCGTACGGGGGCAGCGGCACCCGCCGGGGCGCGCCCGGCACCGGGGGCAGCGCGCGGTCCACGCCCGCGCTCCACAGCCGTCCCAGCGCTTCGGCGAGGACGAAACCGTCGGACGCCTCGGCCTTGGCGTGGCGCATGGTGGCCACCGTCACCGGCGTCCGGTCGGTGAGGCGGCCGGCGGCGAGCTTGCTCAGGGTGTCGCCCGGCCCGATCTCCACGAGGACGGGATGCAGCCGGTCCCACAGGGCGGTGATGCCGTCGGCGAACCGCACGGTGTCGCGGGTGTGGGCGAGCCAGTGCTGGACGGAGGTGGCCTGGGCGTCGGTGACCCAGGTGCCGGTGACGTTGGTGACGTACGGGATGCGCGGCGGGCGCAGGGTGACCTGGCGCAGGTGGGTCTCGTAGGCCGGCAGGACCGGGTCCAGGACGTGCGAGTGGGCCGCGACGGGGATGCGCAAGCGGCGGAACGGGATGCCGCGCCGGGTGAGTCCGGCCTCGAAGCGGGTAACGGCGCCGAGGTGTCCGGCGACCGTGCAGGCGGTGGGGCCGTTGACAGCGGCGAGGGACAGCTCGGCGTCGAGCAGCGGCCGGATCCGTTCGGCCGGAGCGGCGACGCCGACGGTGGCTCCGCCGGCGGAGCTGATGAGCCGGATGCGTTCGGTGACCAGGGGCAGCATGTCGGCGAGGTCGATGACGCCGGCCAGGCAGGCGGCCGTGTACTCACCGAGCGAGTGGCCGATCAGCGCGTCGGGGCGCACGCCCGACTCCATGAGCGTACGGGCCAGGGCGTACTCGGTGACGACGAGCCCGAGGAAGGCGGAGGTGTCGTCGGGCCGTTGCTCCTCGAAGAGGGCGGTGCGCAGGTCGGCGTCGAGGACGGGCCGCAGGACGCGGGCGCACTCGTCGACGGTGTCGCGGTAGACGGCCTGGTCGCGGTACAGCTCCTTGCCCATGCCCGGGTACTGGGTGCCGCCGCCGGGCAGCAGGAACGCCACGCGGGCCGGGTCGTCGGCGAGCGGAGGGATGGCCGGGGTCGCGGAGCGCAGTGCGTCCAGGGCCTCCTCGCGGGTGGCCGCCGTGACGGTGAGCCGGTGGCGCAGTGCGGGCCGGTCGGTGCGCAGGGAGTGGGCCACGTCGTCCAGGCGCGGGTCGGGCCGGCGTTCGAGGTGCCGGGCGAGTGCGGTGGCCTGGCCGCGCAGGGCGCCGGCGGTGCGCGCCGACAGCGGCAGCACCAGGCGGCGGCCGTCGTGGGGCGGGCGGGGCGGGGCGGGGGGCGTGCGGGGGGCTTCCTCCAGGATGACGTGGGCGTTTGTGCCGCCGATACCGAAGGCGCTGACGGCCGCCCGGCGGGGGTGGTCGCCCTCGGGCCACTCCTCCAGCGCGGTCGGCACGCGGAAGGGGCTCGCGTCGAAGTCGATGAGCGGGTTGGGCCGGTCGAAGTGCAGGCTCGGCGGGATCTGCCGGTGCTCCAGGGCCAGGACCGCCTTGATGAGTCCGGCGATGCCGGCGGCGGCTCCGAGATGGCCGATGTTGGTCTTGACCGAGCCGAGCGCGCAGAACCCGGTGCGGTCCGTGCTGTACCGGAAGGCTTCCGTCAGGGCGGACACCTCGATGGGGTCGCCGAGTTTGGTGGCGGTGCCGTGCGCCTCGATCAGGCCGATGGTGGCGGCGTCGACCTCGGCCTGGGCCTGCGCGGCGAGGATGACCTCGGTCTGTCCGGCGGCGCTGGGCGCGCTGAAGCCCACCTTGCGCCGGCCGTCGTTGTTGACGGCGCTGCCGCGGATGACGGCGCGGATGCGGTCGCCGTCGGCGAGGGCGTCCTCGAGCCGCTTGAGTACGACGGCGCCCACACCGTCGCCGGAGGAGGTGCCGGTGGCGTCCGCGGCGAAGGCGCGGCAGTGCCCGTCGGGCGAGAAGGGCCCGTCGGGTACGTGGCGGTAGCCCAGTACTGCGGAGGGGTTGAGGGAGACGGCGGCGGCGAGCGCGGTGTCGCAGCGGTGGTCGAGCAGGTCCTGGCAGGCGGTGTGCACGGCGACCAGCGCGGTGGAGCAGGCGGTCTGCAGGGACACGCTGGGCCCGGTGAGGCCCAGTTCGTAGGAGACGCGGGTGGCGAGCGTGCCGAGGGAGTTGGCGGTGGCGGCGTGGACGAGCGCCACCGAGCCGGGCTGTCCGGCGTAGCGGGGGTGGACGTGGGCGGGGTAGTAACGGCTGTCGCCGGCCCCCGCGTACACGCCGAACGCCTCCCCCGCACGGTCGCCGCCGAGGCAGCCGGCGTCCTCCAGGGCGTGGTAGGCCGTCTCCAGCAGCAGCCGCTGCTGGGGGTCGACGACGGCGGCCTCGGCGGGGCTGTAGCCGAAGAAGCCGGAGTCGAAGCGGTCGATGCCCTCGACCACCGACGCCATGCGGATCAGGGCCGGGTCGTCGAGGTCTCGCGGGTCGCCGCCGGCGGCGAGGAACTCCTCGTCGGTGACGGGCCGTACGGACTCCCGGCCGGCCGCGAGGTTGTCCCAGAAGGCGTCGAGATCGTCGGCGCCGGGGAAGCGGCCCGCCAGGCCGATGACGGCGACGGCGGGCAGGTCGTCGCCGTGGGGTGCGGTGGTGTTGTGCACGGTCTGTGGCTCGTCCTCTCCCGGTTCGGTGGTGCACGCAGTGCGGTCGGTCCGCTCAGACATGGCCGCGGTCCTTGCCCTGGCGGGCGGAGCGGCGGGCGCGGGCCGCGCGTTGCCGGCGGGCCTGTTCCCTGGCGCGGTCCAGGCCGTCGCCGCTCTCCGGCCGGGAGGCCGCTTCGACGTCGGCCACCGGGCCCGCACTGGTGGCCGACAGGTGGCGGGCCAGGTCCCGGACTGTGGGGTGCGCGAAGAGGTCGACGACGGACAGCTCGCTGCCGATGGCGCGGTTGACGGCGCTCTGCGCGGTGACCAGGAGCAGCGAGTTGCCGCCCAGGTCGAAGAAGTTGTCGTCCAGGCCCACCCGGTCGCGGTCCAGTACCTCGCGCCACACCTGGGCCAGCCGGCCCTCCAGGCGCCGCAGGTCTTCTTCCGTCTCGGGCTCGTTCGGGCGGGCGCCGGTGCCCGCCGAGCGCAGCGTCCACGCGTCGTCGGACAGGCCGGCCGCCTGGGCGCCGGCTGCCGCGGCGCGGTACAGGGCTCCCAGGTCGGTGCCGTCCTCCAGGCCGACGCGGGCGGCCAGGCGCCGGGTCTGGCGCACGGGTGCCACGACGTGGCTGCCCACCCAGGGGGCGGTGCGGTCGGCGCCGATCAGCAGGTGCGGTTCGTCCAGGGTGCGGGCGAAGTCGAACGAGCGCAGCGCGACGGGCGGGTCGAGCAGCCGGTAGCCCCGGGCCTCGGTGAGGGCGGTGAGACCGTAGCCGCGGCTCAGGCCGCGCTCGCGCCACATGCTCCAGGCCAGCGACTGCGCGGGCAGGTCGAGGCTGCGGCGGTACTCGGCGAGGGCGTCCAGGTAGGCGTTGGCGGCGGCGTAGGCGGCGTTCATGGCGCCGCCGAAGAAGCCGTTGACCGTGGAGAAGGTGACGAACGAGACGTGCGGGTGGTCGGCGGTGAGCCGGTGCAGCGTCCACGCGCCGCGCACCTTCGCCTCCAGCGCCCGGCGCCAGGTGGTGGTGTCCAGGTCGCCCACGGGGCGTTCCACGAGCGTGCCCGCCAGATGCAGCACTGACGTCAAGGGCACGCCCCAGGTCTCGGCGGCGGTCTCGACGGCGGCCCGCACCTGGTGTTCGTCGGTGACGTCGGCGCGGGCGTAGCGGACCTCTCCCCGCTCACGCAGCCCCGGCAGGGCGCGGGCCTCGTCTTCGGGGGTGCGGCCGAGGACGAGCAGCCGGGTGCCGGGGGTGCGCAGCAGGTGGGCGGCGATCTCGGCCCCGACACCACCGAGGCCGCCGGTGATCAGGGTGAAGCCACCGTGCGCGGGGGGTTCGGCGCGGGAGGGGGTTTCGGGCAGGGGGGCGAGGCGGCGTACGTAGCGGTGTCCGTCGCGGTGGGCGACGTCCGCGCCGTCGTCGGTGTGCGCCGCCTCGGCCGCGAGGACGGTCAACGGGTCCGCGGTGTCGTCGGCGGGCAGGTCGAGGTGGCGGGCCCGCAGCGCGGCGGACTCCTCGGCCAGCGACTTCAGCAGGGCCGCGGCCATGGCGTGCGCCGGTGAGGGCCGGTCACCGGGGCGCACGGCCTGGGCGCCCGCCGAGACGTACACCAGGTCCACGGGACGCTGCGGGCCGGGCCGGCCGGCGAGGGCCCGGGCGAACGCCAGCAGCCGCTCCACGCCCGTCGTGTCGTCCGGCGCCACCGGCGGCTCTCCCGTGCCGCGGAGCCCGTCGAGGTACAGGACGGCGTCGACGGGCCGCTCGTCGTCCGCCAACCGGCCCAGCAATGCGGCGTAGTCGGCGGTCTCCAAGGGCCGGACCCGGTAATGGGCGGCGTCCACCCGCTCGTACGCGGCCGCCTCCTCGACCACCGTGCACAGGCCGCCCGCCGAGCGCAGCGCGTCGGCGAGCCGCTTGGCGAGTGCGCCGACCCGAGGGTCGCCGCCCGCCAGGACGAGGGTGTGCCGGCCCGGCGCCACGGCGGGGGCGTCGGGGCGTTGCGTCCGCTGCCACACCGGGCGCAGGAACCAGTCGGGGACGGTGGCCGCGGTGCCCAGCAGCACCTGGGTGCGGCGCACCTCGTCGTCGAAGTCGCCCGCCTCGAAGCTCTTGCGCAGCTTGGTGCGCTGGATCTTGCCGATCTCCGTCTTGGGGACGGCGTCCCGCGCCACCGGGATGAGGAAGGCCGGGCTGACGCCGATCTCCCGGGTGACCTTGCCGGCGATCTCACGCAGGGCGCGGGCCGGGTCGGCGCCGGCCTCGGGGGTGAGGTGCAGGAACAGGGCGAGTTCGTCGGTGGGCGAGGCGGGGGCGGTGCGTACCGCGACCGCGGCGGTGAAACTCCGCTCCGCGTACGGGAGTTCTTCTACGCAGGCTTCGATCTCGTGGCTGTAGTGGTTGACGCCGTTGACGATGATGACGTCCTTGGCGCGGCCGGTGATGTAGAGCTCGCCGTCACGCAGGAACGCCAGGTCGCCGGTGTCGAACCAGCCGTCGTCGGTGAACGCCTCCGCGTTTGCGGCCGGATTGTCGTGGTAGCCGCCGGTCACCGAGGTGCCGCGGACCTGGAAGCGGCCCGCCTCGCCCTCGGGCAGGACGGTGCCCTGTTCGTCGACGACCCGCATGGCGAAGCCCGGGTAGGGGCGGCCGCAGCTCACGAACATGCCCTCGCCCGGGACCGGTTCGGCGGGCAGGACGGCGTCGGTGACCACCGAGCAGGTCTCGGACATGCCCCAGCCGGGGTGCATCACGTCCTGCGGCAGGCCGAAGGGCCTCAGCGCGTGCAGGAAGCCTCGGGCCGCGGACGCGACGACGACCTCGCCCGCGTTCATCACCAGCCGCATCGGCGACAGGTCCCAGTCACGGCCGGTGAAGCGGTGGGACCGTTCGGCCAGGAGCCCGAAGGCGAAGTTGGGCGCCCAGGTGACGGTGACCCCGTGCCGGTCGGCGAGGTCCATCCAGCGCAGCGGGTCCTGCAGGATCCAGGGGGTGGGGGCGTGGATCTGGCGGCAGCCCAGGTACACGTCGCGCAGGTGGAACATGACGACGCCGGTGACGTGGTCGAGCGGGATCCAGTTCAGGGAGACGTCGTCGGCGCCGAGGCCGTTGAGCTGCTCGGTGGCGGCCGAGCGGGTCAGCACGTTGCGGTGGGTGAGCCGTACCGCCTTGGGCAGGCCGGTGCTGCCGGACGTCATCAGCATCAGCATCAGGTCGTCGGGCCGGGCGGGGTACCAGTCGTGGTCCTCGGGCGCGGCGCGCAGGGCGTCGGCCGTGGTGACGCGCGGCCCGGGCCCGTCCTGCCGGGCGGCGACCGCACGCAGC
The DNA here is from genome assembly GCF_044453165.1 of Streptomyces sp. NPDC051740. NCBI lineage: Bacteria > Bacillati > Actinomycetota > Actinomycetes > Kitasatosporales > Streptomycetaceae > Streptomyces > Streptomyces sp. NPDC051740. The sequence continues at coordinate 53,429 of NZ_JBITCL010000003.1, forward strand.
CCGGCCTCGCGCCCGGTGGAGCAGACGATCCAGGGCCGGCCGAGCATCCGCCAGATGCCCTCCAGCTTGGTCAGCGCCGCGGAGGGGGTCTCGTAGGAGGCGGGGACGGTCAGCGGGACGGCGACGAAGCCGCCGAGGACGCAGCCCCACAGCACGGCGAGGAAGTCCTCGGTGACGTCGCACTGGAGGATGACCCGGTCGCCCGGGCGCAGGCCGGCCCGGCGGAGCCCGGCCAGGACGCGGGATGCCTCGGGGATCAGGGATGCGTAGGTGCGCCGGTGCTCGCTGCCGTCGTCGTGGACGTGGACGATGTCGCCCTTCTCGCGTGCGGCGGCGCGGCGCAGGGCCTCGGCCCAGCTCGGCACGGACGGTTCGGTCAGGGCGGGGCCCTCGCTGACGGCGGGGACGGCGCGGGCCGGCTCGGGGCGGGTGGTGGGGGCGGCCTGGGCGGGGCGGTCGGGCAGGCCGGTGTGGCGGCGTTCCAGTTCCTCGGGGGCGTTCTCCACCGCCACGTCGACGGCTGTGACGCCGGGCAGCTCGGCCAGCCGCTGCCGCCAGGTCCTGGCCGCGGTCGTGTCGACGGCGGGCAGGGCCCGCAGTGCCGCGCTGTCGACGCCGCCGTCCTCGGTTCGGGGCAGGGCGTTCACCGCCGTGACACGGACCGTGCCGTTGCCCGCGCGGGCCAGGAGCTCCTCGACGCGTTCGGCGGCGTCGGTCCGCCCGGGCACCACGTACAGGCGGGCCGGGGCGTCGCCGTGGCCGGGCAGCACGTGGGCCTCGCGGATGCCGGGCACGGACCGGGCCGCGTCCGCGAGCTCGGCCGTGTCGATCGTGGCCGGGACGGCGGTGCGCCCGGGAAGCGCGGGCAGCTGCCCGAGGTGGACGGCGGGGTCGGTGCTCACCGTGCGCAGGACGTCGTGCAGGGCGCGGGCGAACGCCTCGGCGGTCCGGGCGTCGTAGAGGTCGGTAGCATACTCGACTTGCAGGGTCAGGCCGTCGGGGGCGCCCGCGGCATCGTGGCGCTGAAGGACGTCGACGAACAGGTCGAACTTGGCGGTGCCGGTGGCGGTGGGCCGCAACCGGGTGCGGGTGCCGTCGAGTTCGAGAACGGCGGGTGCGTTGTTCTGCAGGGCCAGCATCACCTGGAACAGGGGGTGCCGGCCGGGCGTGCGGGGCGGGTTGAGGTCCTCCACCAGCCGGTCGAAGGGCAGGTCCTGGTGGTCCAGGGCGGCCAGGTCGGCGGTGCGCAGCCGGGCGAGGAGGTCGAGGAAGGCGGGGTCGCCGGAGGTGTCGGCGCGCAGTACGAGGGTGTTGGCGATCAGGCCGATCAGGGGGTCGAGGCCGGGTTCGGTGCGACCGGCGACGGGGGTGCCGAGGACGATGTCCTCGCCGGCGCCGCAGCGGGTGAGCAGGGCGCTGACGGCGGCGTGCAGCACCATGAACAGGCTGGCGTCCTCGCGGTCGGCCAGACGCAGCAGCGCACGGTGCAGGTCGGCGTCGACGGCGACTTCGACGTGCGCGCCCGCGCCCCGCGCGGCGGTGGGCCGGGGCCGGTCGCCGAGCAGGGTGCACTCCTCGGGCAGACCGTCCAGCGCGCCGCGCCAGTGGGTGGTGAGCCGCTCCAGGCGGCCGGGGCTGTCTGGACCGGGCGCGAGCAGGGCGCGCTGCCACAGCGCGTAGTCGGCGTACTGCACCGTCAGCGGGGGCCACTCCGGTGCCCGGCCCGCCCGGCGGGCGGCGTAGGCGACGGACAGGTCGCCGGCGAAGGGGGCGAGCGACCAGCCATCGGCGGCGCTGTGGTGCAGTACGAACAGCAGGACCCGGTCGCTGCCGGTGCCCAACAGCCAGGCGGCCAGCGGGCTTTCCGCCGTCAGGTCGAAGGGGCGGCGCGAGGCGGCGTGGACGTGGGCGGCGATCTCCGCGGCGGGGCAGTCGACGCGCCGCAGCACCGTGCGCGGCTCTCCGGGCGCCAGGATGCGCTGGAAGGCCGTCCCGTCCTGTTCGGCGATCACCGTGCGCAGGCTCTCGTGCCGGTCGGCCAGGTCCCCGAGCGCGGCCTGGAGCGCCCCGGTGTCCAGGCCGGATCCGACGGGAACCAGGAGCGGGATGTGGTAGGTGGCCGCACCCTCGTCGAGCCGGTTCAGGAACCACATGCGTTCCTGGGCGAAGGACAGCGGCACCCGCTGCGGGCGAACGGCGGCGCCGAGGACGGGCCGGGGCAGGGCGCCCTGCGTGCCCGCGGCGAGCCGTTCGGCGAGCGCCGCCGGGGTCGGCGCCTCGAACAGGGCGGTGATGGGGATCTCCGCACCGGTCCGCTGCCGCAGCCGGGCCAGCAGCCGGGTGGCGAGCAGGGAGTCGCCGCCCAGGTCGAAGAAGCGGGCGTCCACGCCCACGGACTCACGTGGCAGGTCCAGCACGTCCTCGAACAGGGCGCACACCAGGCGCTGGTGCGCAGTCGCCGGCCGGGGGCCGGACGCGACGGCGGTGAAGTCGGGATCGGGCAGGGTCCGCACGTCGAGTTTGCCGTTCGCGGTCAGCGGCAGGGCGTCCACGGGGACGCAGGCGGCCGGGACCATGTGCTCGGGCAGGTGCGTGGCCGCGTGGGTGCGCAGGTCGGCGGGGTCCGCAGGGGTGTCACCGGAGGGGACGGTGTAGGCGACGAGGTGCAGGGCGCCGTTGCTGGTGCGGCGGGGCACGACGGCGGCGCGGGCGACGCCCGGGTGGGCGGTGAGGACGGCCTCGATCTCGCCGGGCTCGACGCGGAAGCCGCGCAGCTGTATCTGGGCGTCGGCGCGGCCGATGTAGTCGAGGGTGCCGTCGGGGTGGCGCCGGGCCAGGTCGCCCGAGCGGTACATGCGGGTGCCGGGCGGGCCGTAGGGGTCGTCGAGGAAACGTTCCGCGGTCTGCTCGGGGCGGTTGAGGTAGCCGGGGGCGACGCCGGCGCCGGAGACGTACATCTCCCCTGTCGCGCCGGGCGGTACCGGCCGTCCCTCGGGGTCCAGCAGGTACACCCGCAGGTCGGCGAGCGGTCGGCCGATGACGCTGGCGCGGCGCGGGTCGTCCAGGTCGGCTTCGGTGAGGCGGTGGTGGGTGACGTGCACGGTGGTCTCGGTGATGCCGTACATGTTCACCAGCGTCGGTCGGTCGAGGCCGTGCCGGTCGGCCCAGGGGCGCAGCCGCGCCGGGCGCAGGGCCTCCCCGCCGAAGATGACATAGCGCAACGCCCCACTACCGCGGCCGTGTTCGAGGTCGGCGTCGATGAGCTGCTCGAACGCGGACGGTGTCTGGTTGAGGACGGTCACGCCCTCGCGGTGCAGCAGGTCGAGGAAGTCGCGCGGCGAGCGGCTGACGGCGTAGGGCACGACGACGATCCGGCCGCCGTGCAGCAGGGCGCCCCAGATCTCCCACACGGAGAAGTCGAAGGCGTAGGAGTGGAACAGCGTCCACACGTCGTCGGCCCGGAAGTCGAAGTGCTCGGCCGCGGCGGCGAAGAGACGTACGACGTTGGCGTGCGGCACGGGTACGCCCTTGGGGCGGCCGGTGGAGCCGGAGGTGTGGATGATGTACGCGGTGTCGGACGGGCTGAGCGGGCCGTGCCGTTCGGTGTCGGTCAGGTCGGTGCCGGAGCGGTGGGCGAGATCCGCGGCCACCTGGGGGTCGTCCAGCAGCAGGGTGGGGACGGCGTCCTGGGCTAGGTGGGCGTGGGCGTGTTCGGTGACGAGGACGACGGGGGCCGCGTCCTCGACGACCAGCCGCAGCCGCCCGGCCGGCTGACCCGGGTCCAGGGGCAGGTAGGCGGCGCCGGTCTTCAGGACGGCCAGCAGGGCGGGCAGCAGCCGGATGCCGCGCTCAAGGGCGAGCGCCACGACCCGGCCGGGGCCCGCGCCGTGCTCGGTCAGCAGCCGGGCGATCCGGTTTGCCTCGGCGTTGAGACCGGCGTAGGTGAGCCGCTCGTCCCCGTGGCTGACGGCCGTGCGCTCGGGCCCGGCCGCGGCCCGCTCCTCGAACAGCTGCGTCAGGGTCCGCCCGGCCGGATACGTGCGCGCGGGTGTGTCGCGGGGGTGTTCGCCCGGCAGCAGGATGTCCAGATCACCCAGCGGCGTCGCCGGGTCAGCCTCGGCCAGCAGGCGCAGCAGCGTGCGGAACCGGTCGCGGTGCAGGGCGAGTTCGTCCTCGCCGTACAGGGCGGGGTTGGCGTCGAGGGCCAGCCACAGTCCGCCGCCGCGCTGTCCGGGACGCACCGAGATCTGCAAGTCGTCGACGGCTCCGCCGGACAGGTGGTGCCAGGTGGTGGGGTGACCGCCGAAGACCGGGGACTCGTCGAACGGGACGATGTTCAGCACCGGCCCGTACAGTCGACGTCCGGTGCCCAGCAGGCCCAGGTCGCGGCGGAGGAACTCGCCGCGGTAGCGCTGGTGGCGGCGCAGGGCCTGCAGTTCGTCGGCGACCGCCCGGGCCAGCTCCGCGACGCTCGTCGCGGGGGCGGCGGCCACGCGCAGCGGCAGGACGTCCGAGGCGGTGCCGGGGGTGCGCAGGGCGGCGCTGCCCAGCCGACTCATCGTGGCCATGCCCAGCACCAGGTCGTGGGCGCCGGTCATCCGGTGCAGGTAGACGGCGGTCGCGGCGGTCAGCAGGTCGGTGCGCCGGACACCGAGGCGGGCGGCCGCGGTGTCCAGGGCATCGGTCTCGGCGGGCGTCAGTTCGGCGGTGCGGCGCAGGAAGGGCGCGGTGGGCGGCGCCGTGCGGGCAGTGAGCCGGGCGGGCTCGGGCAGGCCGGCCAGACGCTGCGCCCAGTGGTCACGGTCGCGGGCAAAGCGCTCGGAGGCGAGGTAGGCCGCCTCCTCCTCCTGGAGCCGGCGCACCGGCGCGAAGGCGCACGGCTCCGGTTCGCGGCCCTCGGCCAGCGCGTTGTACGTCTCGGCCAGGCGGCGCCCGAGGAGCTTGTAGCTGTAGCCGTCCAGGAGCAGGTGATGGGCCCTCAGCAGCCACAGGTGCCGGTCCTCGGCGAGGGTGAGCAGGGTGTGCGCGAACAGGGGGCCCTTCTCCGGGTCCACCGGGGTCGCGAGGTCGGCGCGGACGTACTCCCATGCGGTGGCCTCCGGATCGACGGCGCCGCTGACGTCGGTCCGGTTCAGACTCCAGTCGTCCGCGTCCGGAGCCGGGTGGCAGCGCGGACCCTCGTCGGTGTCGGCGAACCGCAGGGCGAAGGTGTCGGCCTCGGCCACGACGCGCCGCAACGCGGTCTCGAACAGGGCGCTTTCGAGGGGTCCGTGGATCTCCACGGCCTCCGCGGTGTTGTACGCGGCGCTGTCCGGTGCGAGCCGTCCGGCGTACCAGAGGCCCTCCTGGGCTCCGGACAGCGGTCGACGTGCGTCGTCCTGGAGTGACATAGCGCAAACCTCACGTGGCAAACCGAAGATGTCCCGGACGGCGAGGCCCGGCCGGATCGGACGGGTGCGGCCACCCCCGTGCCGCCCACGCGCGGCGTACGGCCGCACACCGGGCGCGGCCCACAGGGGGATACAAAGGCCGCACACCGGGGTCAGGGCGATCACGCCGTCTGCCCCGGTTTCACGTCACAGCACGTTGAGGCACCCGCACAGGCCGGGTCAAGGCGAACCTGCCCGCCGGCCGGCGATTCAGGGATTTCCCTGAAATCCGCCGGACCAGGGAGTGCGGACCGCTGCTCAACTTCTAGGGAAATCACGCGACTTCGCCGCCCGGGGGCCTCTGGGCTGGATTCCGCCGTGCACCGCCGTGCACCCTCGAAAAGCCCCCGACCTCCCCGCGGACCACCGCGGTGGCAGACCCGTCCCGGGGCCGTGGACTTCCGGAACGAACGACGGAAAGAAGGCTGACGGCATGCACCGTGCGCTGTGTCCGGTCGAGACGCTCTACGTGGGCCAGAGAAGCAGGGCCGTGCTGTCCTGCGCCCTGCGTGGACCGGTGGACGTCGCGGCACTGTCGGCCGCCTTCGACGCCACGACCGAGGCGAACGCGCCACTGCGCTCCCGTATCGAACAGGACGGGGCGGGGCACCTGTTGCGCGTCCTCGATGCCGACGAGCGGCCCCGGCTGATCACCCGGACCGGCGACGAGGCCGAGGCCTACGCGGAGGAGCTGAACAGGCCACTGCCGCTCGGAGGTCCCCTCAGCCGCGCCGTCCTGGTCAGCGCACCGGGCGGGGACCGCCACCTCTTCGTGCTGGTGATCGACCACACCATCACCGACGGCCACAGCAGCATCGCGCTGCACAACGCCCTGTGGGACCGCTACCGGCAGTTGGTCGAGGGGGGCACCGGCGAGAGCGCCGATCCGGAGGGCCCCCGCTGGCCGGAGCCGGTGAGCCGGCTGCTGCCAGCCGTCGACGACGCCGACACGGCGAAGTACCTGGACGGCCGCCTGGAGGAGATACGGCGCCACCCGGTCGAACTGGTCCCCTACGACGCCGCCCCCGGCGAGAGGACCGACGCCGGCGGGCACATCGAGGTCCGCAGGACGACCCTGGACGCGGACCTCACCTCACGGCTGCGCCGGACGGCGCGCGCCTCGGGCGTCTCGGTGCACGCTCTGATCTCCGCGACCCTTCTGGTGACGGCGAGACGGCGGCTGCCGGGGGACGACGGAGCCCGCACGCTCGGCTGTCTCTCCCCCGTCGACCTGCGCGCGCGGCTGTCCCCGCCGCTGCCCGCCTCCGCCCCGGTCCCCGCGGTCACCACCCACCTGCAGACCCTTCAGGTGTCCACAAGCTCCGAGCCGTTGGAGGTGGCCCGTGCCGTGCACGCCCGTCTCAGCGACTTCCTCTCCCGAGGCGACCACGTGCACGAGATGCGCATCACGCCGGAGATCCGCCGCAACCCCGCCCTGCAACTGGCCACGGTGATCGCCACCAACATGGGCGTGGTCCCGGGCCCGCGCCTGCCCGGCGGGCTGCGGGCCGTCGACGTACGGCTGGTCCCGGGCCGCGAGCACTACTTCCCGCAGGCCGGTCGCAGCCCCGTCATGGCCTGCGTCGTCTCCTTCGAGGGCCGGCTCAGCATCGAGTTCCCGCACTCCACCGCCTGCTACAGCCCTGACTTCATGAGGGCATTCCGCGACGACGTGCGCGCCGGGCTCCTGGCCTTCACGGATGCGGCCGAGCCCGGGCACACCCTGGCCGCCACCGGCTGAGTACGTCCGCCCGTTCGTCCCTTCCGCCCCCGCCCGCCCGGCCGTAAGGAACCTCTGTCCGTCATGACGACCGTCAGCGAACTCCCCTCCCCCCTCACGCTGCTTCCCCGGGCCCAGGCGGGCGAAGAGCACGCGATGAACCACCTGCTGACCGCCATCACGCCCTACGTGGCGCGTATCTGCCGCTCCATCACCCATGACGACGGCGCCGACGCCACGCAGGAGGCACTGCTCGCCGTCTACCGCGGCCTGGGATCCCTGCGCGAACCGGCGGCGTTCTACGGCTGGGTGCGCTCGGTGTCGGTCCGGGAGGCCGTCCGCACCGCCAAGCGCTACGGCACGGAGAGCTGCTGCTCCGAGGTGGAGGCTCAGCAGGAGACCAATCCCATGGACGCGGTGTACATCAGCGACGTGCTGGAACGCCTGTCGCAGGCGCACCGGCAGGTCCTCACCCTGCGTGCCTACGGGCTCAACGAGGAGGAGATGGCCGAGGTGCTCGCCCTGCCCGTGGGCACCGTCCGTTCCCGTCTCTTCCGTGCCCGCCGCCGGTTCCAGGAAGCCTGGCAGCCCTCGGCAGCGTGAGGCCGGTCCGGCCCCTGCGGGGGCCGGACCGTTACGACGGCGGCCGTGGCGGTGTTTCCGCCACGGCCGCCGTGCGGGGCCCGGCAGGCCCCGTTCCGCACTATCGCACGCATTCCGGGAGGACACGCGGGAGCCACTGCCCCGCGGCGAACATCCCGAGGGCGTGTGCCCGCGCCACGAGGGCGGGCCGGTCGGGCGCGTCGAAACGACGCAGCGTCTGTCCGACGCGGTACTCGATGCCCTGGCGGCTCAGATACGGACGGGAGGCCAACCGCACCGTGGAATCGCCACTCGCCACACCCTCCAGAACCTGCGCGTCGAGGGCGCTGAGCACGGGCCCGCCGGTGACCGCTTCCGCCGTCCGGCGCAGGAGGACGACGACACCGACCATCTCACCCGAGGGCTGCCTGACGGCGATGGCGGTGATATCGGCATGGAAACTGCGGCCGTCGCCGTCCCGGCCCGTCACCTTCTGCTTGAATCTCCGGCTACGCCCCGAGGGAAGCACGGCACATTGTTCCCGCAAATGGCCCGGGGTCGGGGAACGGAGCAGTTCGAGGAGTCCGCGTCCGCAGATCTCTTCGGCACTCAGGCCGAATGGGCGGGCGAATTCGGGTTCCGCGGCCGTGACCGCGAGGTCCCGCGGGGAGAGGTGGGCCGTACAGGTGGCCGCCGGGGTCACGTGGTCCTGTGCGGCGATCAGGCCGCGGCGGGCGGGAACAGCCGTGGCTGCGGTCTTCTTCTTGCTGGGCGAGGCGTCGGGGAAACCCGTGGTGGCCACGGACGTACCGTCCTTCTTCCTGCACGCGAGGGCTGGGAGGGGTGTCACGGACACGGAGCGGACCGATGCGCTGTACCTGGGTGTCGACGAGCGCCCGGTGACGGCACGCGCCCTGACCGCATGGGCCCGGCTGCGGACCGCCGCCGCCGCTGCGGCCCTGCAGATGCCACCGCCTCGGGCGGCCGCCGCGGAGGAGTGGCTGACAGAGGCCGCCTCCGTCCTCGATCTGACTGGCACGCCTGCGCAGCTCCAGGAACTGCACGCCCTCCAGGCTCATCTCGCCTTCGCACAAGGCCGGTTGGAGGACGCCGCCCTGCTCAGTCGGACCGTGCTGTCCGAGGAGGACCTGTGTCTCCCCTACCGTGACCGGGTACGGCTGTCGGTCTTCGACGGCCGGCTGGCGATCCACGCGGGCCGGGTCGAGGAGGGCGTCGCCGCGCTCCAACAGCTCGCACGACAGGCCACGCAGTCCAGCCAGGTACGTCGGCCTCGCCGCCCACGTCTGGCAAGCGCTGGCCACCGCCCTGGCTGCCTGCATCCACCCCTCCGGGGCGGCCCCCTGCCAAACTCGCCCCGGCCGGTCGGGCGGACCGCGGTCCGTCAGCCGGCTGGGCACTCGCACCGGCGGGAAGGCCATCATGAGCCTGCTGGAGCGCCGTGCCGACACCGCGTCGATCTGTCCGTCCGACGCGGCGCGCGCGGTCTACGAGGGTGACGACGACGGCTGGCGGGCCCTGATGGAACCGGCCCGCCGCGCGGCATGGCGTCTGGTGAACGACGGCGAGGTCGAGGTGACGCAGGGCGGCCGGCCCGTCGTGGAGACGGAGACGCGCGGGCCCGTACGTATTCGGCGCGCGCGTCGGTAGCGGCAGCTGGGTACCTCCAGGGGCGGACACGGCTGAGGCACGATTCCTGGACCGTCCCCGGATGCGGCCGTGGACGGTCGAGGAACGCGTCACCTGCCCCGAAGACCGACCGCCAGCGTCAGTTCAAGGACCCGGTGCGGTGATGCGAGATCCGGGAACAGCTCCCGCACCTGCGACATCCGGTACCGGACGGTCTGGGGATGGACGAACAACGCCGCCGCCACCTCGTCCCGCCTGCCCTGGTGCAGCAGCCACGCCCGCAACGTCTCCTCCAGCCGCCGCGCGGTCGCGTCGGGCAAGGTCCGCAACGGTGCGAGGGCTCGGGCACGCAGGTCCACGAAAGCGTCCATGTCGGCGCTCAGCACCAGCTCGGACAGGTGCTCCTCGGTGTCGCGAATGTCGGAGGAGAGGGAGCGCGCGCGTACGGCTCGTGCGTACGAGGCCGACACACGCGTCCACGGCCGGGCCGGGCCCACCACGGCGGTGCGGTCGGTCAGCTGTCGCATGAGATGTGATCGGTCGGCATCGGGGACGAGCAGCACACCGGTGGCGTCCGGCAGATCGTCGAGGACGAGGGTGCTCGGGTCGAGCACGCGGTAGGCAGGCCGGGCCTGGGCGGCGGGCAGCAGGACCGCGGTCAGCGAAACCGGAGGCTGCCACCCGGCCCGTTGAGCTGACACAAGCAGTACGTCCGGGCTCGCGCCGGCGAGGAGGTCGCGGGCCAGTTGTTCCAGGTGGCGCTCCTGGGCCCGGCCCTGGGCGGCCAGTTCGTCGGCATGGCCCGCGGCGCTCGCGGCGGAGAGCTCGTCGATGTAGGCGAAGGTCAGCTCGGCGAACTTGGCGACCTCGGCGGCGGGCAGACCTGCGGGTACGGCACCTGCTGCCAGGCATCGCCAGGCCACGCGGGCGCCGACGCGGTAGGCGCTGAGCAGGGCGTCCATCGAACGGCCGTCGCGCACCTCGCCCCGGCCCAGCTCGTAGGCGGCGTCACCGGCGTCGCCGCCGGTGGCGTTCCCGCTCGCGAGGTCCAGGTAGTGCCCCAGGGCGGTGCGGACGGCTCGGCGGATGGTGCCGCCCATGCTGCCCGAAAGGGCATTGGCGTAGGGAGGGACCTCGTCGATGATCGCCTGAACGACCTCGTCGGCGGTGGTCCTCAGCGCGGCCCGCAGTGCGGTGACCGTCCTCTCGTCCAGGGCCAGTTCGCTGGCCCTCTGGATTGCATGGCTCATATTTGTTCCCTGCGAACAATCTAGGCGACCAGATTCACATCGTACGGTCAGGACTTTACGCGCAGAGGCGCAGCAAGCTGGAGTCATGACGAGTGCAGTCTTTCGCAGCAGGGCATGGAAACTGCTGGAGGTGGTCACGACGCCGCTGCTGCCGTCGGACTACCTCGACCTGGTCAGCCCGCTGCGTGCGGGCGCTGACCTGCGTGGGCGCATCGAGGCCGTGCACCCCGAGACGGGTGACGCGGCGACTGTCGTGATCAGGCCGGGACGGGGCTGGCGCGGCCACACAGCCGGCCAGTACGTGCGGATCGGGGTCGACGTCGACGGGGTGCGCCTGTGGCGTGCCTACTCCCTCACGTCACCGACACACCGCCAGGACGGCCGCGTCACGATCACCGTGAAGGCGATCCCGGACGGCAAGGTCAGCAACCACCTGGTCCGCAGGGCGAAACCGGGCACGCTGATCCAGCTCGACCAGCCGGCAGGTGACTTCGTGCTGCCCGAGGCCAAGCCCGCCAAGGTGCTCTACCTGACGGCCGGCAGCGGCATCACGCCCGTGATGGGCATGCTGCGCGACATCGAGTTCGACGACGTCGTCATGGTCCACTGCGCGCCACAGCCGCAGGACGTGATCTTCCGCTCCGAACTGCACGACCTGGTCGCGAAGAAGAAGCTGCGGCTCACCGAGGTGCACACCGACACGGACGGCGTGCTCGACATCGCCCGTCTCGACGAACTCGTGCCCGACTGGGCAGAGCGCGAGACCTGGGCCTGCGGGCCCGCGGGCCTGCTCGACGCCGCCGAAAAGCACTGGAGCGAGCACGGCGTCCTGGAGCGCCTGCACACCGAACGCTTCCGCCCGGGCATCGTCGTCGCCGGTGACGGCGGCGAGGTCACGTTCAGCGCCACCGGCAGGACCGTCGACGCGGACGGCGCCACGCCGTTGCTGGACGTCGGCGAGGAGGCCGGCGTGCTCATGCCCTCCGGGTGCCGTATGGGCATCTGCTTCGGCTGCGTCTCGCCGCTCAAGGCGGGCGCCGTCCGCGACCTGCGCACCGGCGAGATCACCGAGGCCGAGCCGGGCGTCCTCATCCAGACCTGCGTGTCCGCCGCGGCGGGCCCCTGCGACATCGAACGGTAGGAACACCTTGACCGCCATCGACCCCACCGCCCACCTGACCGCGGAGCAGATCGAGGAGCTCGGCCGCGAGCTGGACGCGATCCGCGACGAGGTGATCGCCAGCCGTGGCGAGAAGGACGCCGCCTACATTCGTAAGGTCATCGCGGCGCAGCGCAAGCTCGAACTGTTCAGCAGGGGCGTGCTGCTGTTCTCGTTCTTCCCGCCCGCGTGGCTGCTCGGCACCGCCGGTCTCTCCGTGGCGAAGATCATGGACAACATGGAGATCGGCCACAACATCCTGCACGGCCAGTGGGACTGGATGCGGGACCCGAAGATCCACTCCACCACCTGGGAGTGGGACCACGTCTCGCCGTCCGACCAGTGGAAGCACTCGCACAACGAGCTGCACCACACGTACACCAACGTGATCGGCAAGGACAACGACCTCGGCTACGGCATCATGCGCGTCGACGAGGACCAGAAGTGGCATCCCTTCCACCTCGGCCAGCCGCTGTGGAACTTCATCAACGCCTGCTTCTTCGAGTACGGCATCGCAGCGTACGACCTGGAGCTCGGCAAGAACCTGAGCAAGCGCCGCCGCAAGAACCCGGAGTTCCGCGCGCGGGCCAAGGCCGTGGGCCGGAAGATCCGCAAGCAGGTGCTCAAGGACTACGTGGTCCACCCTCTGCTGTCGGGCCCGTCGTTCCTCACGACGCTCGGCGCCACGTTCACCGCGAACCTGGTCCGCAACCTCTGGTCCCACTCGGTGATCATGTGCGGGCACTTCCCCGAGGGCGTGCAGGTCTTCGAGCGCCGGTCGATCAAGGGCGAGACGCGCGGCCAGTGGTACCTGCGCCAGATGATGGGCTCGGCGAACATCAGCGGCAGCAAGGCCATGCACTTCATGACCGGCAACCTGTCGCACCAGATCGAGCACCACCTGTTCCCGGACCTGCCGAGCAACCGCTACGCCGAGGTCGCGGTGAAGGTGCGCGCGCTGTTCGAGAAGTACGAGCTGGAGTACGTCACCGGGCCGCTGCCCCAGCAGGTGTTCTCCGCGTGGCGCAAGGTCTTCCGGCTCTCGCTGCCGAACAAGAAGAAGCCCACGGTCCAGACGCCGGCCCGCGAGCAGGAGCTCGTCGCGGCCTGATACCCGGTATGGCGGGGCCGCCTCGCCAGGAAACGTTGCGCCGACAGTCGACGGACAAGCCGTTGTTGGACATTCTTTCAACAACGATGTTCCCGGCAACGCCGGGGACAGCTGCATCCGAGGTGGTGACCGTTGTGAACGACGGGACTCGCGGCGCCTTCGCGGCCCGTACCGTCGGCCTTGCCGGGCTCGGCGCACCGGAGGCCCGAGCTCTTCCGCCCGCGGCCACCGGGGGCACAGTGTCGTGCGCGTCCGACTTCGCGTCCCGCCGCGCCCTGGCACACGGTCGGCAACGGTTACGTGACGGCCCCGTCGCGGACGCCTGCTCGGCGCTGCTCCGTGCCGCCGCCGGACTGCGCGGAACAGACCCGCTCGCGGCCCGCCGCACCCTGCTGCCAGCGACGTCAGCGGCCTGGTCGGCCGGTGACCACGACACCTACCGGCGTGTCTTCGCGGTGGGTCCCTGAGCACTGCCCGACTCCCCCTGGCCGCAGTTCACAGCGCCTTTCTCTCAGCGACCGGTGCGTCATCGGTCGTCACGGTGCCCCTGGGCACCGGACGGCGGGTCACCGGCGCACTGACCCTTTTGCGGCGGGGTCCGAAATGGCCACGCACTCCACGTGCGAGGTCCTCGAAGGCGAGTTCACCTGGGCGGGCATCGGCAACGGCTACTTCACACCACCGTGAGACCGCACGTAGCCGGCTGGCCCCATGGTGACCGCACCGCAGTTCATCAGGGCCGGCAGGCCGGCCGGACGCTGAGCAGTTCGGTCCTCGGCACGGGCGTGCCCGTGATGCTCACCCGCACCGTACTGCACCTGGTCGACACGGTCTTCCCCGCGCTGCGGGACGAGTGACAGCACCGATCTCCCCGTGTCGAGGAGGGCTCCGTGCCCCGGGTCCTGCCCGATGAACGCCGCTACCTGGTCAAGGCGGTAGCCGACCTCTGCCGCCGTGAGTGCGGCACGAGAGGACAGCGCGGCAAGCTCACCGCCAACGGCCGGGAACAGCACGACCGGACGGGCGAATTCCTCGCGCATGGAGGTATAGCCGTGCCAGAGGTTGCGCGGCGAGTGTCCGGCGGCCTCGGCGAGTGCCGCCTCGGTGGCCGTATCGAGGTCCGTGCCCTGGGCCGCGTACAGGTCCTGGATGAGCCGGGCCACGTCTTCGGAACGCTCGCGCAGTGCGAGTGAGGCGCGCAGTTCACGGAGGAGCTGTTCGGACGCGGGCGACGGCATGGGCCTCACCATGTCATCACCCCGGACAGGTCTCCACTGCTTGTCCGCACGCCGCAGTCATGGAACGAGCCACGGAGCGTCGGTACCGGCGTACCGCTCGACGAACGGCCCGGAATCCGGATCGCCTCGCCGCCCTGCGCCGCTCGCGCCGGGAACACGACGGTTCCGGAGCAAGTGCGCCACACCGGTGCCGCCGCGCATCCGGGGCTGCCGCGACGAACGCGACACCGGTGTCCCCGCCGACCCGAGCGGCTTCATCGCTTCCGGGACACCGGACACGCACCGGCCGGTCGACCCCGACGGCACGACCGCCCGTGACCGGACGGGGCGGGGCCGTCCCCATGCCGCCCGCGCCCGGCTCCTGCTCGACGGTGTGGACACCGGTCCGCCCCGGCGGGTCCGTGCCGTTCCCCATCGCCTGCACGCCTCCCCCGCGCACGGTCACCCGTACGTGACGCCGTCCGGTGCACCCCGGCGGATCTCCGGTCCTGCGTGTCCGTCCAGCAGCGTGGACGGGGACACCGCCCGGCAGTCCGGGAAGCCGGGTTCAGCCGCCGCGCCGTACCCGGGCCGCCTTGCGGGCCTCCGCGAGCTTGCGGGCCTCGCTGCTCTTGCGGGACGGCCTGCCACCGGAGCCGCTCTTCGCGTCCTTGGCGCTGCCCAGGCCGCGGAACGGGACGTTGTGGTTCTTGGAGCGCGCCACGGCCGGCCCGCCGTCGAGAGACTCTCCGGAGGGGGCCCTGGCGCCGGTGATCCGACTCAGTTCCGCCTCGCCGGACCGCACCTTGGTGACCTCGGGGGCGACGCCGGCGTCCGCCATGACCTGGCTCGTCTCGCGGCGCTGTCCCGACAGGACGAGCGTCACGACGGTGCCGGAGCGGCCGGCCCGCGCCGTGCGGCCCGCGCGGTGCAGATAGTCCTTCGGGTCGGTGGCCGGGTCGACGTTGACCACGAGGTCGAGGTCGTCGACGTGCAGGCCCCGTGCGGCGACGTTCGTCGCCACCAGCGCGGTGACCTGCCCGTTCCTGAACCGGTCCAGGGTCCGGGTGCGCTGCGGCTGGGCCTTCCCGCTGTGCAGGGCGGCGGCGGCCACGCCACTGGCCCGCAGATGCCGCGTGAGCTGGTCGACACCGTGCCTGGTGTCCAGGAACAGCAGGACGCGGCCGTCCCGGGCGGCGATCTCCGTGGTCACGGCGTACCGGTCCGGGCCGTGCACGACGAGGACGTGGTGCTCGATCGCGGAGACCACGCCGGACGAGGGGTCCACGGAGTGGACGGCGGGGTCGCGCAGGTAGCGCCGCACCAGCTGGTCGACGTCGCGGTCGAGGGTGGCGGAGAACAGCATCCGCTGCCCGTCGGAACGCACCTGGTCCAGGATCCCGGTGACCTGCGGCAGGAACCCCATGTCACACATCTGGTCGGCCTCGTCCAGGACCACGATGCGCACACGCCCCAGCCGGCAGCCCCCGCGCTCGACGAGGTCGTGCAGCCGGCCGGGCGTGGCGACGACGATCTCGGCGCCGTCCCGCAGCGCGGCGGTCTGCCGTCCGACGGACACTCCGCCCACCACGGTCACGAGCCGCAGCCGCAGCGCCTCGGCGTACGGGGTGAGCGCCTCACCGACCTGCTGCGCCAGCTCCCTGGTGGGCACCAGAACGAGCGCCAGCGGCTCTTTCGGCTGCGCGCGCCGCCCGGCCGTCCGGGCGAGCATCCCCAGGCCGAAGGCGAGCGTCTTGCCGGATCCCGTACGGCCCCGGCCCAGGACGTCCCGTCCCGCGAGCGCGTTCGGCAGCGCAGCGGCCTGGATGGGGAAGGGCACAGTCACACCGTGCTCGTCGAGCACCCGCAGAACCTCGGCCGGCAGCCCCAGCCGCGCGAAGGACGCCACAGTGGGCAGCGTCGAAGCGGCCTCTGCCGCCTCGGACACACCGCCCTGCCGCCGGGCATCGGTACGTGCTGATTCGCTCACAGAAAGCCTTCCTCCGAGGGACCGTACCGAGGAAGGCCCGGCAGGGACGTGGTCCCCAGCCAGGGACACCGACACAGCGACGCTGCAAACAGCCAACGCTAGCACGGAGCACTCCGCGGGCCTCCCCTGGCCGCGCCGCTCAGCCGGGGAACAGCGACCGGACCCGTCTGCGCGGATCGTCCCGGTGCCCGGACCACAACGCCTCCACCCGCGGAGACAGCTCTGCCCCGGACCTCGCGGACGCCAGAAGACGCTTCGCACGACCTGCGCCATCCGGTGGCACAGGACCGCCCCCGCATCGACAGCCGGCGCGGCCCCGCCCACCAGGATCCGGAGCAGGAGCTGACCGGCTTCCCCGCCCCTCCGGTGATTTCACTCATTTCTGCGCGCGTGAAAGAAGGCGCCCGGCTTGGGCTCTCACCCGTCGGTCGCCTTTCGCCCAGCCCGCTCTCGACCGAGCCCGGCTTGCGCGCCGACTCCCGGTCCCCCCATCGCCGTACCCCTTCTGGCCGGTGCTTCCGGACCGGTCCCGTACCGGATCCCCGGTTCGGCCCTCGGGTCCGTCCAAGGAACTCGGCGTAGTGGCGGAGGAGAACCTCGACGCTCCGGCCGGCACGACAACAGACGTCGAGCGGGCTTGCCCCAGCCGTGGCCGACAGGCACTTCGTCGGCGTCGGCGGTCGGCCGCTGATGTGGCCAGTTCGGCGGGCCGGGTGGAGCCCGGCAGGCCGGTGAGGCCACCTGCCCGGACCGCTCTCCGGCCGGGCAGGTGGCGGACACTCGAAGGGACTCCTTACGCCCTGCGCGGTCACGGATGCCGCGCGGGGGACGCCCTGTCGGTGCGAGGTCATGGCGGAGTCCTCGGAGCCGAGCCGGAGTTCGGGGGTGTGGCGGCGGAAGCCCTTGCACCAGGAAGGCCACCACGGGCCGGAACAGGTGCATGGCCCAGCCGGCCAGGAAGCCGAGAGACACGGCTCCCGGCCCACGCCCGCACGGTGACCGGCAATCCCGCCTTCACCTGACCCCAGGCCACCCGCCGCACCCGCTGACGGCGTGCTCCTCCCGCACCCACACGGCGGCGACGCTCCCGCGGGCGTTCACTCCCATCCGTCAGGACATCCGCGAGAAGGAGAACGAACACCGGACGTCTTCAACAACCGTACGTCGGTGCGGAAAGCGGGAGCCGGCGTACTCGGCGGCACGCACCTGCCGAGGTACGGGCCCCGGGGCGGCACGAGGAAGAACGCGCTGTGGCGGGGGCCGGCCGCCGGTACGGCCGGGGTGCCGGTGACGGCTCCGGGCGAGAAGGCGGAGCAACGGCTCACCGGTCGCCCCGACTTCCAGGTGCCCGCACGAGGACATCGGCGGGTCAGGAGGTGAGACCCGCCTGGCCGTCGTCCCGGCCGACCGGGCTTCCGCGGCTCAGCCCTGCGCGGTGATGGTCATGACGCTGTCGCCCTCGGCCAGATCGAGGACGCCCTTGCCGTCCGACGTGATCGTCTCGCCCTCCGCGGCGAGCTTCGTCCTGATCGTCGTCCGGGCCGACTCGGCTTCGGCCGTCTTCTCGTAGGCCGTTCGCACCGCTGTCGTGCTCTGTTCCTGGCCCCCGTCGCTTCTGCCGGCGCTCGACGACGCGCCGTCCTTCGCGCCCGTCGGCCCGCTGTCGTCCCCGCACCCCGTCAGAACACTCCCCATGACCGCGGCGACCGTGATCACGGCGGCCTTCGTCCCCCTGCGACGCATGTGAATCCCCATCTCCTCGACGACTACCGCTCGTCCGCCGGACGACGACGGACCGGCGACCCGTGTGCCCCTCAGAAAAGCGCGAAAACGCCCTTTTTCGGCGGGGGTTGGAGACGCGGGGCTTGGTTCGAACGAGTCGCGCCAATCGCACACGAGTCCGTTAGGAGAAGCGATCCGGGGACACACGTACGACGAACCGACTGCAAGGAGAGTCTGTGATGGGCATCATCGCGTGGATAGTCATCGGCCTGCTCGCCGGCGCCATCGCCAAGGCGCTCATGCCTGGCAAGGACCCGGGCGGAATCATCATCACCATGCTCATCGGCATCGCCGGAGGGCTCCTCGGAGGGTTCCTCGGCAAGGTGATCTTCGGGGTCGACTCGATCGACGGTTTCTTCGAGCTGTCCACCTGGATCGCGGCCATCGTCGGATCCGTCATCCTGCTGGCGCTGTACCGGCTGTTCACCGGCCGCGGCCATCGCCGCGGGCACGCCCACGCATAACAGCCCGACGGCCGACGCGGCCCGCGCAGGGCGAACCGATACGGCGTACGTGGGTGCCCCCCGTCCGAGGACGGGGGGCACCCACGTACGCCGTGGCATGATCCGGCGGGCTCAGGCGCGCCGAACCCAGTTCCTGTCCAGGCGGTCGGCCAGGCCGGCGGCGGTGAAAGCGGCCTCCAGTTCGTCGCGGCCCTCGGTGAAGTGGGCCCAGCCGTCGTGGTGGACGGGGACAACGCGGCGGGCGTCGAGGATCCGGGCGGCTTCGGCCGCCTGGGCGCTGTCGAGGACGAGCAGTCCGCCGTCGAAGAGCATGGGGAAGCGGGGAGCTCCGGCGAAGAGGACGGCGATGTCCAACGGGGCGAAACACCCGGCGATTTCCTTGACCGCGTCGAGTGAGGCGTTGTCGCCGCTGACGTAGACCGTGGGCAGGCCGTCGCCGGTGAGCACGAAGCCGACGACCTGGCCGGTGATCGGCTCGATCTCTTCACGAGGGCCCGGACCGTGGATGGCGGGAACGCCGGTGACGGTGACCGTGCCTCCGTCGGGCCGGTCCAGGTCGACCGACTCCCAGTCGGCCAGACCTCTGGCCGTGCCTCCCAGCCGCTGTCCACCGCCGGGGGTGGTGAGGGTGAGCGGGACGTCGGCGAGCATGGCGCGTCCGGACGTGTCGAGGTTGTCGGCGTGCTCGTCGTGCGAGAGCAGGACCACGTCGACGGGGCCGAGTTCGGCGGGGGTGGCGCCGGCGGGAGTGGTCTTGGTCAGGGTCGGGCCCTGCGAGGGGTGGTCGCCGGGGCCGTCGAAGGTCGGGTCGGTCAGAAAGCGCAGGCCCCCGTACTCGAAGAGGGCGGTGGGACCGCCCAGTGTGCGGACCTGGATCTGCTCGGCGTCGTACCGGGGCATGCGGATCACTCCTGGAGAGTCACGGATACAAGTCAATTTTTCCGTGACTCACGATAGGGAGGCGTCACGGAAAAACGCAAGCGTTACCATGAACGTGTGGAAGAGAACGTGGCCGCCGACATCGCACCCACCGCGCTGCCCCCGGCTCCGGGCGCCGACCGGTACCGCTCGCTCGACTTCGCCGACACCACCGCGGCCCTCCCCGCCGACCAGCGTTACGACCTGCTCGCCGCCCCCGAATCCGCCATGCGCTGGCTCGCCGCCCACGACCTGACCGCCCCGGACGTCAAGCTGTACGAGGTGTGCGCACAGCGGATGCGCACGCTGCGCGGTCACGTACGGGCCCTGTTCGCCGCCCGCGTCGACGGCACTGCCCCGCCCGAGCAGTCCCTGCGGGCCGTCAACGAGGCACTCACCGCCGTGCCCACCGCTCCCCTGCTCGCCTGGGACGGAGCACAGGGACCGCGCCGCGTCCAGGCGCACCCCACCGACCAGGCCGTCAGCCACGCGCTGGCGACCCTCGCCGCCGACGCCGCCGACCTGCTCACCAGCCGGGACGCCGACCTGCTCGCAGCCTGCGGCTCCACCCCCTGCGACCGCTTCCTCGTCCGCACTCACGGGCGGCGCCACTGGTGCTCCACCCGCTGCGGCGACCGCGCCCGCGCCGCCCGCGCCCGCCGAACCCCGGAGTGACCGGCGACGCCCCCGCCCGCCGTCACCGCGAACGCGGGGCCGAGCACTTCCCGGCCGTCGCCTCCTCATCCGATTGCCGCGGGCCGACCGAGCGTGCCCCGTGGTCCCCGCAGGCGGGGCGCCGGCACGGTCGCGTCCTTCTCCGGCCGTCTCCGGACGAGCCCATGCGCCGATCCGCGACCAGGCTGCTGTCGCCTCGATGACAGTGGGCCAAGGGACCCTGTGACGACGTCCACCACGGGCAGAGCCTCTTCAGCTACAACGGCCTGTGCGAGGTGATGGTGCTCGCCGCCCGGGGGAAGGTACGACTGCACACCAGCACGTATCCCCTCGACCGGTCCCAGGACGTCCCGGACGACCTGGACGCCGGACGGGCGGTCCTCGTCCCCCGACCGGTCACCACGACACCTCCCAGGAGAGTCATGATCTTCATCACCGCCAGGTTCCGCGTCCTGCCCGAGCACGCCGACGCGTGGCCCGAGATCACCCGTGAGTTCACCGAGGCGACCCGCGACGAGCCGGGATGTCTGTGGTTCGACTGGTCCCGCAGCGTCGACGACCCGACCGAGTACGTACTGATCGAGGCCTTCCGGGACGACCAGGCCGGAGCCGCGCACGTACGGTCCGAGCACTTCACCACCGCGCGCACGACGCTGCCGCCCCACCTCGTGGAGACACCGCGCATCGTCAACGTCACGGTTCCGCAGGACGACTGGTCCCTCCTCGGGGAGATGGCCGTCCCGGACGAGAACTGACCGCCCTCCCGGACCGGCGGGGCCGCACATGGCCGTCGAGTACTGACACGCCTACGCGGCAGAGCGCGGGCAAGGGCCGGCAGTGGAGATCGTCTTCCGGGCGGTCGGCATGACGGGCGGCTTCACCCACCGCCTGGAGGAGGACGTGCTGTGTGCGCACGGCACTCACGGAGGGACTCCGACGCCGGACTGCACTACCGGGTGACCCCCAACGGCTGGTCCAGAACCTGACACATCCGTACGCCGAGCCTCTGACAACGTGCTCCGCTGCCGTTTTTCGAGGTGGTGCCTCACAGCCGCCGGACGCGCAGCACGCCGGTCGGCATCAGGAGGGTGAACCCGCCGCGGGCGGTCTCCGGTCTGTTCGCGAGGACGGCGCGGATCCGGCCCGGCGTGGCCTCTCGTCCGTGTTCCGGCATGACCGGCATCCCCGCGCGCGTCGCGAGGGCCGCGACGGGAGAGCCGGCGGTACGGCGCCGCCCGGGCGGGAACCCGGCCTGCTCCGCCGAGCCGAACCGGGCGGCGACGCCGTTCTTCGGAAGGTGTGCGTCGGCTGTCCCGGCACGCCAACCGGTGGGCGTGTCACGCGGGCCGACGGCCGCGCTCCCGCTGACCCGTGCGAGTCCGGCGACCCACTCGGTCCGGTCGTCCATGACGTTCCACAGGCCGGCCAGGACGCCGCCGGATGCGAGGACCCCGGCGATCCCGGGTCCCGCGACAACCATGCCGAACCAGTGCATGGCGTTGCCGGCCACCACGGCGTCGACGGACGCGGTATCGCCTCGGCACTGCCCCGCTGGGCACGGACAGCCGGCAGTGGGCGGCGCAGCTCGGCGAGCATCGCCGGGTCGGGCTCGACCGCGGTGACTCGGGCACCCGGCGCGACCGGTGTGCCGGTCGGCCTGCCGGTTCCGGCACCGGGATCGAGCACGCGCGGGCCGGGAGCGGGGTGAAGCGCCCGGCGCACCGCGGCCTGCGCGCAATCCGGACGGTGCTCGGCGTACTCGACCGCCGCCGGCCCGAACGACGAAGCGTGCGACAGCCGTTCATCCTGGTCCACGCCGTCACGCCGGCGGCGGTCGGTCACCCCGGCAGTGCCCCTCGGCCTTGCCGGTCCGGGGCAGGTGTCAGTCGGCGGCCGGGGCGGCGGCGTACTCCACGTCGGTGTGCAGCATGTGGTGGTCCGAGTACGGAGTGGGTTCCACGCGGTGTCCGAGCGGGGTGACGCCCCGCAGGAAGACGTAGTCGAACTTGCTGTGCCAGTCGGTGGTCGTCTCGCAGGTGCCGGCGTACGAGGGAAGACACCGGGGATCCGTGTCCTCGGCCAGTGCCCAGATCCGGGAGAGTTCGGGAGCGTCCGGCACGGCGTTGAAGTCTCCGAGAACGATCGCGCGGTCGTGCCGGGCGACGGCCGCGGCGAGCACGCCGGCCTGGTCCGCCCGCACCTCTTCCTGACGTCGTTCGGCGAGGTGCGTGTTGAAGACCCGTACGGACCGGCCGCCCACCGTGGTGGTGACCGCCATGTACCCGCGGTCCTCGGACCCCCCGTCGGGGTACTCCACATTGACGCGGTCCGTCATCGGTGCCGCCGAGAGGATCGCCTGGCCGAAGGCTCCCGGACTCCACGGCGCTCCCCCGCAGCGGCCCCAGTTCCGCAGGACCGTCCCGTACTCGACGTGGTACACCAGCCCGTAAAGGCGCCTCAGGTAGTCCCGGATCCTCTCGACGTCACGTACGCACGCTTCCTGCACTCCGATGACCTGGGGCGCGTACGTGGCGATCTCCGCCGCCCGGTCGACGTTGCTCGTCTCGCAGGGGTTGCAGAGGTTCCACGTCATGACCCGGTTCGGTACGACGTCGCTGACGGCACCGTCGGGCAGTGGCCTGGCGAAGGGGGCTCCGCTCGGTGCGCTGGGCCCGAGGAGCACCATGCAGGCCACGATCACGGCGCCCGCGAGCAACCGCACGCTCCTTCCGAACACTATCGCCTCCTCAAGGCGCACACACCTGGCATCCGACGCTTCCCCGCACGAGCTTATGGGACCGCCTCGCCCGCTGAACTCTCAGCCGGTGTGCAGGATCCGAAGGCGGTCGGGTTCCGCCGGGTCCCGGTCGACGACCTGGACCGGCGGCCAGACCCATTGCCAGACGCTGATGCCCGGCGGGCGGGAGAACCGGATGTGCCCGCGGGTGCCTTCGACCGCGACGCGCGACCAGGGCTCGGCCGTGCGCGCCCGGTCCCCGCCGTGGGGACGCAGCACATCGGTGAGGGCGACGACCGTGTCGTAGCCCTCGAAGGCGACGAAGGAGGGTGCTTCGCCCAGCCGTTCGCGGAGGGCCGTATCGACTCGTGCGCCGAGCGGGCCGAGACGCCGGGGCAGATAGCGCAGGAACGGGATGGCGGTGCCGTCGCCATCCGGCATGGCCGCCCATGGGGCGAACTCCGGTTGCCCGGCCGGAGCACCGATCATGATCCCGGCGAGGCGCCGGTCGCGGCGGACGTACGTGACGATCGGCACGGCCGGCTCCGGGTGGCCGACCAGGAGGAGGAGCGCTGTCGCGCGGTGGTCGGCTAGTGCGTCGCACACGGCCGTGGGGGCGAGCGCGCTGATGTCGAGCTCGACGAGGGTCCCGCCGCGTGGCGCGAGGTGGTCCCGCAGGATGCGGGCCCCGGATGCCCAGTAGACGCTCGGCTCGGCCGCTACGGCGATGCGGCTGTGCCCCGCGCCGAGGAGGAAGTCCGCGTAGATCCGCCAGCCGTGGGACTGCGCCGGGGCGAGGCGCGCGACCCATCGCGTCGGCTGTTCGGTGAGCGCGTCGAGAACCGCCGACGAGCACAGGAACGGCAGTCCGAGGGCGTCGGCCCGGGCGGCGGCGGCGCGAGCGGTGACGCTGTGGTACTCCCCCGCCAAGGCGGCCACGCCCAGGCGAGCCAGTTCGTCCACGGCCGCCGCGGCTCTCCGTGGGTCGGCCGCGGTGTCCCGGGCCACCAGCTCGAGTGGTCTTCCGGCGATCCCGCCGGCGTCGTTGGCCTCGCGCACGGCCAGTTCGAGTCCGGCGAGCAAGTGCCGGCCCGCCTCGGCCCAGCCGGGCCGGGTCAGCGGAACGAGAGCACCGATCCGGACGGACGGCCCGTCGGTCCGTCCGGCTCCGGGCGGCGGAGCTGAGGGCGCACTCATGCGTCGGCGTCTCCCCTGTGACGATGCGGACCGCACAGTGGCGGGGCCAGGTGGTACACGTTCGTCTCTTCCCGCCGTGGCGGGCGCGTCTGGGTCGCCATGCCGGACATTGCATCCACCGCCGTCGCCGGCGGGCAACCGATTATGTGTGGGCCGTACCCTCCCCGCGTCCAGGAATAGCCGCGGGTTCGCGTCGCGTTGCCGCGAGCATGACGACGAATGCGCCGCGGCCCGAAGTACTGCGATACACCGCCTTCTCCAGCAGTCCCGACGGCGGGAACCCCGCCGGTGTCGTTCTGGACGCCACCGCTCTGGACGACGGGGACATGCTGGCCATCGCCGCCGGCCTCGGATACTCCGAGTCCGCGTTCCTCACCGCGCCCCCGGAGGACCTCGACGGTCCGCGGGGACGGACGTACGGCATCCGTTACTTCAGCCCCAAGGCCGAGGTGCCGTTCTGCGGGCACGCCACCGTCGCGACCGCCGTCGCGCTCGCCGAACGGACAGGCCCGGGGAAGCTGGTGTTCGCGACGCGGGCCGGCACCGTGCCGGTGGAGGTGACCGAGGAGGACGGGACGGTCAGGGCCACGCTCACCAGCGTGGAACCGCACGTCGAGGAGATCGCCGACGCCGACCTCGCGGAGGCGCTCGCCGCGCTGGGCTGGCCGGCCGCCGATCTCGATCCGGCCTTCCCGCCCCGTATCGCGTTCGCCGGCGCCCGTCATCTCGTCCTCGCGGCGGCCACGCGCGCCCGCCTCGCGGATCTCTCGTACGACTTCGCGCGCCTCGAAGCCCTCATGCACCGCCTGGACCTGACCACCGTCCAGTTGGTGTGGCGGGAGTCGGCCACCGTCTTCCACGTCCGTGACCCGTTCCCCGTCGGCGGCGTCGTCGAGGACCCGGCGACCGGCGCCGCTGCCGCCGCGTTCGGGGCGTACGCCCGTGAGTTCGGTCTTGTCCCCGAGGACGCCGTCCTCACCCTGCACCAGGGTGAGGACCTGGGCCGCCCGGGCCGGCTCACGGTGACGCTGCGCGCGGGCGACCCGCGCGTCCGGGTCGGCGGCGCGGGGACTCGCATCGGCTGAGGGGCCGTTCTCACGCGCCGTCGTCGTGTGCGGTGGTGCGGCAGCCGTAGGAAGCGGGTGGGACATCCGCTTCCGCCCGTCCTGTGCGCGCCCGCGCCCTGCGGTGCCTCGCCGACCGCGTCCACAGCCCCCGAACGAGGTGCCCGCCTCCGATCTGACGATCCCGCACCGGCTGGTCGTCCGCGGGAGCACCGTCCCGGCAGCGGAGACACCGGTCGCCCGGTGACCCGCCGGGAGGCGCCGCTCAGTCCATCCGGACGTCGATCGCCATCGTCTCGTCGCCCGGGCTCCCCTCGACCTCGACGGTGACCCCGGACCACCGTCCGTCCGGCAGGTTGAGCGGCGGGGTCGTCGTTTCGCCGAGGGCCCTGTTTCCCAGGGACGGATACAGGTCGTCGGAGTCTCCCCGGTCGCCCCGGCCAAAGATCGCTCCGAGGTCCCGTTTGCCGTCGGCCTGCAGCAGTTCGATGGCGAGGGCGTCCTCCTCGTTGACGTCCTTGATGGCTTCGTCGACGACGAGGACCGCGATGCCCGAGTCGGGCAGGAACGCGTCCTGTCCACGGCGGCGCCGGTACTCGACGAGGATGTACTGCCTCTCCGCCATCGTGTCCGCGTTCTGGATGAACACGAGGTCACCGCTTTCCGCGGAGGGCCGCAGCACCAGGTCCTTGGTACTCGCCGTGACGCGCTGCGGAGCCGCCCAGCCGTGGAACATGCGCAGCATGCCGTTGGGGAACGTCGGTGTGAGCCCGCTGTTGCCCCAGGAACCCGAGGCCATCAGGCAGTAGTTGCCGAGCCCGTTGGACGTGGTCGCCTCCAACTGGCCGGTGTCGTAGTAGTCCGCCCAGCGTGCCGCGAGGTGGCCCCACTCGTGGGCGCACACACCCATCGCACAGTCCTCGGGCACGGTGAGGAAGGTCTCCACCGTCAGGCCGGGCGCGACCTTCACACCGTTCGGCACGCCCCACTTGAGGCTCCACAGATCGCCCCGGTCGAGTGTCCGCTCGGCGCCGAGGCCCGCGTGCACGATGAACAGGGCGGTGACCGCGTGTTCGTCCAGCGCGTCGAAGGGCGTGAAGTCGACGCCCTCCTGCAGGGCGGTCCGTACCGCGTCCCGGGCCAGGCCCTGGGCGTTGCGCGGGAAACCGTCCTCGGTGAGGCCGGAGTTGCCGTCGGCGTAGAACGACAGCGGCTGCGGCATCCGGAACCAGCCCTGGACCTCGCCCTGGACGTCGATGCCGGTGTCGCCGAACGGATCGAATCCGCTCACCGTGCGGTAGTAGTCGCGCATGCTGCCCGTCGGCAGGGACGCCGTGCTGAACAGCAACTCCCGGAAGTGGCCGGGGCGACGGTTCGGGTCGTGCGGCCGGTCGGGGAAGTCGACCAGGAGTACGAGTGTGTTGATCACGCCCTTCAGACGCCTGGTGGGCCGGGTGATGAGCTGGCGGGCGACGCTCGGGCCCACCCGGGCGGCGCCGTCGTCGAGTCCCACGCGCCTGGCGCCGCGCCGGGCCGAGCGCCAGGTGCGGTAGTAGTCCTCGAAGGCGGTGGTGTCCGGCAGCCGGCCCGAAGTGGTGAGGTCGAGGTACCGGGCGTAGAGCTGGGCCAGGGCGTCGGGCGCCAGCGGCACCGGGCAGGGCCCCGGGCAGGCTGCGGCCGGGCTCCTGGGAGGAGTGCGGGAGTTCTTCATCGTGCCCACTCCCTGGGCTAGGACGATCGCGAAGGTCATCGCAAGGCCGTGCGGGACGCAGGGCTTCCTTGCGCGGGGCGTGTCCGAGCGCCCTTCTTCGTACTACACACATCCAGCGTCCCTCCGACTCCGTATCCCGTCAAATGCAGGCCGGGAGACCGGACTTGGCTGTTGACGCTTCAACCCGTGCACGACGGGGCCCCTCCGCTTCCCGCTCGCGCCGTCAAGGCGCCGGCCGGTGCGGTCGAGGGCCGCGGCGGACGGGACAGCGCGGGCCCGGTGACACCTGTGCCGGGCCCGCGCGGGACCGGGTCAGCGTCGGCGGGACCAGCCGGTCCCGATTCCCGCCACGTGCAGGGCCAGGGCGGTCAGCCCCAGCAGCATGACGTTCACCGAAGAGAACACGTCGTTGGTGCCGATCTCCGCCGCGTTGATCAGAAACGCGATGAAGAAAAGCACCGCCGCGACCATACCGAGCATGAACGAGCTCCTCTCATAGGGATGAAGCCCGTATGCCCGGCCGTCGCGCTCACAGACACGCCGGGAGAGGCGGACTTGGCGGCCGGCGGGCAGGCAGCCCTGTCCGGTGCCGGTCCCGACCCGGTGGTCGTCGAGGTCTGCCCGTGGGGCACGGGCCGGACCGGGGACGAGCCGGTCGGCGGGGTGCGCGACCCGGCCACGTTCCTGCCACCGCCGCATCACCCGCACCAGCGCGGGACGTCCCCCGCCCGTGCCGCTCGACCGGGCCACGGTCTCCCGCGCACCGGGCCTGCCGTTGATCCCGTCAGGACTGCTCGATCCGCGTGTTCGCCGTGTCTCCCGGCCGGTCCGGCGAACGGCGCGTCCCGGCTTCCCAGAGGCACCAGGTCGACCACAGCAGCAGGACGAGGAAGACGGCGAGCAGGCCCAGCAACACCACGACCTGCCGTGCCGACCCGTGTTCCTGAAACAGGGTCAGCAGCAGGCAGAGAGTCCAGGCGACCACACCGCCCGCATACACGGCTCTGAGCTGTCGCAACTGACCCATCGCTTCCATCGTCGCCCTCCCGAGCCACACCGTCACGCGTCACCCAGCCGGTACCCCCGTCACGCGGCTTCACCGCACGCGATCGTGGTCGGCTGCCGACGCGACCCGTCGTCGCCGGAGGGCGGACGGCGCGCCGCCGTACCGGTGCCAGAATGAGGCCATGGGCTTGAACATGGTCGTCGGTGTGCTCGTCGACGCCGAGGACGACCGCGCCGAAATGGTCCGCGCCGACCTCACCGCGATCGGCGGGCTGCTGGAACGTGCGGGACTGCGGCAGTGGGCCGAGCCCGATCCGGCCGGAACGGAGAGCGCGGAGTTCGAGGCGCGGGGCTGTTCGGGCCTGCACACCGTTCGTCGTCTCGCCGTCCACCTCCCGGCGGGCGGGCGCCTGCCCGAGCCGTTGGGTGAGGGCTCGCGTGCGGTCGACGACCCGCTCCTGCGCGAGGTCCATGGGACTCTTCCCGGTGATCCTCCGGGACCGTTCGACCATCTCGTCCATCATTCGGACCGCGAGGGCTACTACGTCCCCGTCGACTTCGCCCACGTCATCGTCGACGACAAGGCGCCGGGCGGCCACCTCGGCTCATCGGTACGGCTGCTCGCGGAAACCCAGCGGCTCGCCGAAGCCCTCGGTCTTCCCGAGGACCTGGATCCGCACTCCGCGGAGGTCTTCGAAGCCGCCGATGCCGAGGAGCCCGCCACGGAAGGATGGCGGCGTTACGGTGTCGAATCGTACGTCTGCCTGCAACTCCTGCGGGCCGCGAAGCTCTCGGTCGCGACCGGAGCGGCCATCGCCTTCGTGTGAACCACGCCGCCGTTGGTCAGGTGTGTACGGCCCGCCGGCCGTGTGCGGTCAGTGGTCGGCGGCGAGTTCACCGCTGAGCTTGCCGTGGAGGTGGGCGCTCGGGTCGTTGAGGCCGGTGATCTCGACGGTCTTGCCGCGCTGGGCGTACTTGGTCTCGATCGCGTCCAGGGCCGCGACGGAGGAGGCGTCCCAGATGTGCGCCGAGCTCAGGTCGATGACGACCTTCGCCGGGTCGCCCGCGTAGTCGAACCGGCCGGCCAGATCGCCCACGGAGGCGAAGAACAGCTCACCGGTGACCCGGTAGACCACGGTGGTGCCGTCGGGGTCGGTGACGGCGGTGACCTCGGCGAGGTGGGCGACGCGCTTGGCGAAGACGACCATGGCGGTGATCGAGCCGGCGACGACACCGATGGCGAGGTTGTGGGTGGCCACGACGCAGGCCACGGTGACCACCATGACGGTGGTCTCCCCCGCGGGCATCCGCCGGAGCGTCTTCGGGGCGACGGAGTGCCAGTCGAACGTCGCGAACGACACCATGACCATGACGGCGACCAGGGCGGCCATGGGGATGTCGGAGACGACGGGGCCGAAGACGATGCACAGCACCATCAGGAAGGCCCCCGCCAGGAACGTCGACAGACGGGTGCGGGCTCCGGAGACCTTCACGTTGATCATGGTCTGGCCGATCATGGCGCATCCGCCCATGCCGCCGAAGAGGCCGGTGACGATGTTGGCGACGCCCTGGCCGATGGACTCCCGGGTCTTGTCGGAGTGGGTGTCGGTGATGTCGTCGACCAGCTTCGCGGTCATCAGCGACTCCATCAGACCGACCAGCGCCATCGCGAACGCGTACGGGGCGATCGTCGTCAGGGTGTCCAGGGTGAACGGCACGTCCGGCAGGCCGGGAACGGGCAGCGAGGACGGCAGGACTCCCTTGTCACCGACGGTCGGCACGGCGATCCCGGCCGCGACCGTGATGACGGTCAGGATGACGATGGAGACCAGCGGGGCCGGGATCACGGTGGTGACCTTCGGGAAGAACACCATGAGCGCCAGCCCGCCGGCGATCAGCGGATGGACGGCCCACGGAACATCGCGCATCTCGGGCACCTGGGCCATGAAGATGAGGACGGCGAGCGCGTTGACGAAACCGACCATCACCGACCGGGGGATGAACCGCATCAGCTTCGCCACCCCCAACGCGCCCAGGACGACCTGGAAGACGCCGGCGAGAATGACGGCGGCGACCAGGTGGCCCAGACCGTGCTCACGGTTCAGGGGCGCGATGACGAGGGCGACGGCCCCGGTGGCGGCGGAGATCATCGCCCGCCGGCCGCCGACGACCGCGATCGTCACGGCCATCGTGAAGGAGGCGAACAGGCCGATCGCCGGGTCGACGCCGGCGATGACCGAGAACGAGATCGCCTCGGGAATCAACGCGAGCGCGACCACCAGGCCGGCCAGCACCTCGGTGCGCCAGACCTTCGGATCACGCAGCCAGTCGGGCTTCAGGCCGCGCAGGCGCGCGGCAGGGGACAGGGCGGAAGCAGAAGCAGAAAAGGACAAGGGGACAGGCACCTGTACATCGCGTCTTCGCCGGAGGCGCCATCGCCCCGACACGGCAAGGGCGAGGCAGCGGCACGGCCGCCCTCGCCGGCACCGACTCTACCCTAACGTTAGGGTAGAGATCGGTGGGCGAAGACGTGGCCCGCCACGGCGGAGGGAGGACCGGCATGTCCGGCGTGGAGGGCAAGCACATGCAGATCGGCGAGGTCGCCGCGCGTACGGAGCTGTCCCTGCGCACGATCCGGCACTACGAGGAGGCCGGACTGGTCATCCCCTCCGCCCGCTCCCAGGGCGGCTTCCGCCTCTACACCGACAACGACGTGCAGCGGCTCATGGTGATCCGCCGTATGAAGCCGCTCGGTTTCTCCCTCGATCAGATGCGCGACCTGCTGGACGCCACCGACCGCCTCGACGCCGGTACGGAACTCGGCGCCGAGGAGCGGGAGAACCTGCTGGAGCGCATCCGCGGTTACGAACAGGCCGCCGGCGAGCGGGTCGCCAAGCTCCGCGTCCAGCTCGCCCGTGCCGAGGACTTCGCCGCCACACTGCGCACCCGCCTGGAGCGGAACTCTCCCGCGGCCCGCTCCTGAGCCGGACAGCCCCACGAGGGGGCTTCAGTGACCGTTCGGCCCCGGGGCCGGGCGCGGCGCGTCGACCAGCAGGTCGAGGAGCGGGCCGACCCTCTCCGGTGAGTCGATCGCCGTGGTCGAGAGGAAGACGCCCAGGAGCATCATCGTGACGTCGTCGGGATCGACGTCCGAGCGCAGTGAACCGGCCTCCGCGCCCCCGCGCAGCGTCTCGGCGATGGTGGCCGTGATGCGTTCACGCGTCGCGGGCGTGGCGATGCCGCCCGAGGCCCAGCCCGCGCGCAGCGTGTCGGACATGCCGCGCTTGATCCTGAAGAACTCCGCGTACCCGGTCATCCATGCGCGCAGGGCGGCCGAGGGCTCGAGTTCGGCGAGGAGCGCCGGCGCGCTGGAGACGGCCTCGTCGAGTTCAGCGGCGTAGAGGGCCTCCACCAGCGCCTCGCGGCTCGGGAAGTGCCTGCGCCGCCGCCGCGAGGCGCTGCAGCCGGAGGACCTCGGCCTTCCCACAGGCGCACGCCGGCGGACCCGGGGTCTGCGGCGTGAGGAGGTCGCGTCACTGGCCGTGATGTCGACCGACTACTACACCCGGCTGGAGCAACGGCGCGGGCCGCAGCCCAGCGAGCACATGCTGGCCTCGCTCGCCCGGGCGCTGCGGCTGACGGGCGACGAGCGCACCTACCTGTACCGGATAGCCGGGCACAACGCACCGGTGTCGCTGTCGGCCGCGCCGCATGTCACTCCCGCGCTGCTGCGGGTGCTGGACCGGCTCGACGACACCCCGGCGCTCGTTCTGACCGACCTCGGCGAGACGCTGGTGCAGAACAGGATGGCCGCCGCCCTGTTCGGGGACGCGTCGAAGCACACGGGTCTCGCCCGCAGCGCGATCTACCGCTGGTTCACCGATCCCGCGGAACGGTCGGTCCATCCCGAGGCCGACCACGCCCGGCAGAGCCGCGCCCAGGTCGCGAACCTGCGCGCCGCCCATGGACTGCGCGGCCCGCGCTCACGGGCCGGTGAACTCGTGCGCGCCCTCCAGAAGGCGAACGAGGAGTTCGCCGAACTGTGGGCCCGCCATGAGGTGGCGCAGCGGTTCGAGGACCACAAGACGCTCGTCCACCCCGAACTCGGCGCGATCGAGCTGGACTGCCAGGCGCTGTTCACCGAGGACCAGTCCCAGACGCTGCTCGTGCTCACGGCTCCGCCGCGCACCGAGGGCCACGAGAAGCTGCAACTGCTCGCCGTGCTCGGCCTGGACCGCTTCTCCGGGGCCGGACGACAGGGCCGGCGCCGAGGGGGTCGACGGCCGGTCCCGGCGCGGCCCACCGGGCACACGGGCAGGAAGGCGGCGGCCACGCCGAGCAGCGGCCCCACCAGGTCGTACGGTCCGGCACCGGTCGCGCCCGTCCGGAAGATCACGGCAGTGGTCACGTACGCGGGAAGCGCGCCCACGGACGCCGGCACGCGGCTGTTCGAAGGCGTTCCGCCGCTGGAACCGGAGCTGGTGACGTCGCGGTCGGCGAGTCCGGGCACGCACCTGACGTACCGCGTGCCGGCGTGAGCGGCGCCTTCGCGTGCGCACGCGTGGTGGGGCCGCGACGCCCCGGCCGGGGCGGGTGCTCAGGCGCCGTCGACGTGCGGTACGCCCATCAGCTGGTGGAGCAGGCGGCGGTCGATGACGATGACCGGCGTGGTCAGCCGGCCGCCGAACTCGACCAGGGCCGTTTCGATGCCGAGCAGCGCGGCCGTCAGCCTGGCCCGGCCGATGATCCCGGCCCGCACGGCGGTCTGGCCGATCAGCACCCGCATGGTGCCGAGCGCCCCGGCGAGCTTCGCCGCGGCCTCCCGGCCGTTGAGGGGAAGCTGCCGGATGGAGGTGAGCACGGGCTGGAGGGCGGACTGGGCGGAGGGAATCAGGCGTGGTTCGATTCCCCGGGCGGTCAGCTGCGCGGACATGGCGTTCATCTGGTTGGTGACGAGGGCCTGCGAGGTGCGGCCGATCCCGGGACCGAGGCCGCCCTGTCCGAGTACGACGCCCTGGAGTCGGGCCGGGGCGGTCTGCCGCAGCACGGTTGCCGCGTTGTCCGTCTCCCGGGCGATCCTCAAGTAGTCGTCCGCCAGCTTGAGGACGGGGTCGCACAGACCGCGTACGCGCACGCCGAGCGCGGGTCCGACGCCCTGCAGCCGGTTCAGGGCCAGTTCGACCGTGTCGCGGTTGCCCTGGATGTTCCGGGCCGTGTTCAGCACGTCCCCGAGGTGGTTGAATCCGCCGGGGCCGATGACCCCGCCCTGGGCCTCGAACAGCGCGGCCTCGTGCGAACCCTGGTAGATGCCGTGCATGGCGCCACGTGAGGAGTTGAAGAGGGCGAGAAGGGCCTGGGAGAGCTCCAGGACGAGTTCTTCGGTCGGGTCCACGGCCTACGGCTCCTGCTCCGCGAAGATCGATCGTACGAGGGTCCGCAGCTCCGCGTCGTCGAGCACCGGGTCCTCCACGACGGGCGGCTCCTCCTCGGCCGGCCGGTGGGAGAGCAGCAGCGCGAACATGGTGACGGCGCGCAGTTCGTCGAGCACCCCCGCCGTCTGCTGTTCCAGCGCCGTGATCGCCTGTGCTCCGGGATCGACCCGGCCGTCGACGATCCCCGTCACAGCGGCCTGGAACTCCTCGATCGCCCCGAAGGTGAGGGGGCCGACGAGGCCGTCGAGGGCCAGCTCCGGCCGGCCGCCCTCGACGCGGAAGACATTGAGCAGCGCCTGGACGTACTGCACTTCGCGTCGGAGATTCGTACCGTTCCGGCCGACCGACTGGCTGATGGGCATGGGGTGGTCTCCGAGCAGGCTCGACGGGTCGTACGGCGGGCATGATGGCACCCGCTCTCCGCGCACCGGGCCCACGCCCGGGAGGGTGTCGCCCGATTCCCCCGGGCGGAGCACCGCACGTGAAGGCGTCCGGTGGACCGGTCGGCGCCGGCGCGCTGTTCGCCGGGTCAGTGCCAACGGTCGTGATCGCCCCGGCGGCGGTCACGGCCGTCGTGGTGGTCATGGTGCTGGTGGTCCCCGTCCAGGGGAACGGTGTCGCAGTACACCACCGGCCCCGGCGTGGTGGGCGGGGTCCCCGCGTCGGGCGGTATTCCGTCGGTCTCCATGACCAGCAGACGCAGTCGGTCCCGCCGCGCGCCCTCGGGCAGAGGGACCTGGCCGATGTAGGACGGGGTCCTGGTGGAAGCCGCGTCGATCGAGGTCAGCGTCACGGTCGTGTCGTGGAGCGTCACCCAGGCGAGGTCCTCGTCGGTGACGGCGTCGTTCCGCCGTTGCACGGTCGCCGTGACCCGGGGCGGAGGGGAGTCGGACGGGTCGTACGACGGGCCGGTGACACTGACGGTCGGTATGTCGTCGAGTTTCACCCGTAGTTCACGGTCGGGCAGGGTCCGTACCAGATCGGTGACCACGACCGGTGAGATCTCGGCTCCCGGAATCGAGTTCGGCTGGTAGCGGACCAGGGCCAGGCGGATGAACGGCAGACAGGTGTCCCCGGTGTCCAGGTCCAGGTCGCAGAACCAGCGGTCCCCCTCGGCGTCGAACTGCGGCGTGAAGCCCACGACGGTGACGGTGGGTGGCTCCGTGGGCTTCACGGGGGTGAGTCCCTCGGCGTGCCGCACCGCGTTGGTGAACGTCGACACGGTCGGGGTGACGACCTCCGCGGAGCGGTGAAGCGGGTCGCGGCCCATCAGGGTCACGCCCGGGACGTCCGCGGCGGGTGTGCCGGCGCCCACTGCCGGCCCGAGCACCACGCCGAGGAGTTCGCCGTCCC
The DNA here is from genome assembly GCF_044453165.1 of Streptomyces sp. NPDC051740. NCBI lineage: Bacteria > Bacillati > Actinomycetota > Actinomycetes > Kitasatosporales > Streptomycetaceae > Streptomyces > Streptomyces sp. NPDC051740. Next base: position 87,872 of record NZ_JBITCL010000003.1, read on the forward strand.
CGGAGGAGAACCAGGGACGCTGCAGGAACACCCGGATGCCGCCGCCGCGGCGGCGCCGGACGACGGTGCCGGGTGGGCCTTCGACGGTCTCGAGGGACAGCGTGGGTACGCAGTACAGCACCCTGGGCGCGGTGGGCTTGGCGCTGCTGGGTACCGAGTGTTCCACGGCCGCGCCCCGGACGGTCCGGGCACTCGCGTCGTGTTCGGCGGGCCGGGACGGGAAGTACTCGCCGAACCTGGTGCCGGCCACCGGGTGGTAGAGCACCTTGCGGTGCTTGGTGTCGCCGAACTCGTGCTTCTTCGGTTCCGTGCTCGCCGACCGTTCCGCGGCCGGGGTGCTGAAGGCCAGGGTGCCGTCCTGGAGGGTGGCCGGTGCGGTGTCGGCACCGTCGTCGGCCGGGGCCGGCTTCGCGGTGAGGAGACCGAAGACCGGTGTGGTCATCGGACGCTCGGCGCGGCCCTCGTCGCCCTCGTCGACCACGTCCGTCCACTGTGCGACGAGTTCGATCCGGTCGGTGCTGCCCTGGTCCAGCCTGATCGTTCCGGCGAGGTGCTCGGCCGTGGCGTCCTCGGGGCGCTGTCCCGTGGGCCGCAGGTCCAGGACGGGTTGCCTCAGTGGCCGCTGTACCGCGTGCACCAGGGTGAGTTCCTGGCGGGGCGTGAACATCCAGTGGCGTCCGGCGGCCGCCATGTCCAGCGCGGTGGAAGCCCTTTGCCGCACCTCCGCGTCCTGCCGTGCCGCCCTCTCCCTGACCTCGGGCGCGGCCTGCGGGGCCGGCTGTGGGCCGGGCTGCTCGCGGCACCAGGAGGCCAGGCCCATCAGCGACTCGTCGAACCGGACCGCGGAACACACCCGTACGGTGGCGACCTGGGCCTTGGGGAGCGAGACGGTCAGCACGCGTGACGACTCGTCGAAGTGGGGCGGGGCATCGCCTTCCGCCAGCCGCAGCCGGAACGAGAGGGGCCGGTGCCAGACGCTGCCTCCCCACGCGACCTCGAACGGCTTCCCCTTCGGCATGCCCGGCAGGTCGAACAGCAGGACGCCGGCGGCCAGCGGCTCGCGCAGGTAGGGCAGTTCGACCTGTTCCCCGGTGTGCCGGGCGGTCGCCGCGGGGTGCTCCGGGTCGGCGGCGGGCGAGTCGACCGGTACCACTTCGACGTCCGGCTGGTTCGGATCGTCGAGCGACCCGTTCTCGCGGGACGCCAGCGCGTAGCCCGCTTCCCTGGCCGCGCGGTCCTGCGAACCGATGGCCCCGTCGAGCAGTCCGTGCCGTTCGACGCACTGCAGCGATGCCTTCGGGGCCACGAGGTGCCGTTCGTCGACCCCGTGGAAGGGGGTGTGTTCCCCTGTGGTGACCAGCGGCGAGCCGTTGAGGTCGGCGGCGTACTGTTCGGCGGTCCGGGCCGGTTCCCCGCCCCGGGGGGTCTCGCCCGCCGCCGTGCCGGGGGTGCCGGCGGCGCCGCAGTCGACGGCGAAGCCGCTGCTGCGGCCGAGCTCCGTGAGGGACCGGCAGCCGGGGACACCGTCGGCGTCCCCGCCGCGGAGGCCCTGTTCGCGCTGTTCGGCGGCGTAGGCCTCTGCGGTCTGGGAGCCGAAGTGGCCGGTCGCGCCGGCGGGGATGGGGTGGCCGCGGGCGATCAGGGCCTGCTGGACGAGGCGTACGTCGTCGTTGGTCATGCCCGGCTGTACGTCGGCCAGTACGACGGTCCGTGTCCCGGTGCCGGGGGCCGCACCGCCGGCCGGGCCGGGTGCGCTGCCGGGGGTGCTGCGGATGACCAGCCGGGACACCGAGGCGCCCTCGTCCAGCGGCAGCCTGGGTACCACGACGGGGGCCGGCACGGACTCGAACCTCCGGAACGTCAGGGGCCCGTCCCCGGGCAGGGCCCAGTCGCCGTCGTGGTCCCGGTCCATCAGGGCATCGGCTTCCCGCAGGGTGAGGCCGTTGCCCGCCAGGTCGACGGTGCGCAGCCGGATCCGGTATCCACGGCCGTACCTGAGGCAGGGCAGCGAGCCCTTCAGCACCTTGACGTCGATCTCCAGTGGCAGCCGGGTCTGCCGCTCGTTGGCGGGCTCGACGACCTCGTCGGGCGCCCCTTGTCCGATGCCCAGGACCCGGCCGGGCCGGGGCGCGGAGAGGGACCAGTTCTCCCAGGTCGTGATCCGTTCGGGCACGTACATCCGGTCGCTGTCGGCATCGTCCGGCGGGGACACCAGATTGATCTGGAAGAAGCCTTCGTCGGACGCCGTGAGCAGCGGTTCGCCGGCACCGGGGGAACGGTATGCGACTGTGCGCGCGTGCAACGAGTACCAGCGCCCCCGGGTGTCGTCCCACACGTCCATCCGGTGACCGCGGACCAGGTCCTCGGCGCCGAGATCCGGCATGTCCGCCGAGTCCGGCCGCTCCGGATGCGGTACGTCCCCCGCCTGCCTCTTCGCCAGTGCGGTGGAGGCCGCGTCGTTGTCCCGGGCCGCCTTCTTGAAGTCGTCCTCGAGGAGTTCCAGGCGTCTGTCCCTGACCAAGGAGAGCCCCTGGGTGCGGACCGGAGCCAGCCCCTTGGTCTCCGGGGCCGGCGCGGTCGGGTCCGGTGCGGGGGCGCCGGTCCCGGCCGGGTCGCGGGCGAGTTCCGCCAGCTTCAGCGCGGCGCCGTCGATGTCGGCCTGTTCGAGGGAGAAGTCGTCCTCGGGCAGCGCCAGCAGACCGAGCGCCGGAGAGCCGAGCGGACCGGTGCCGGTCTTCCCGGACGCGGGGACGAACAGTTTCCGGTCGGGAAGGTAGACGTAACGCGTGCGCGGGGCCAGGTCCCTCGACCGCGGACCGGGTCCGGACGTCCAGTGCGGGACGACGCTCAGTGCGTGCTCGCCGCCCGAGGAGACGGGAACGGCTCCGTCCGGGAGGAGGAAGTCCAGGATCAGCCCGAGCCGTCGGAGCAGGGCCGGGTGGTCACCGAGCGAGGTGATCATCTGGTGGAAGTCCGGGTCGAGCTTCTTCGGTGGCGGGGGCGGCGGTGTCTCTCCGTCCGCGAGCGTCGGAGTGCTCCGGCCCAACGGCTCGTGGAATTCACGCACTTGGTTCAGACCCTCGCGCATGCCGGTGGCTCGGGAGGAGACCCCCGGGTGCTCGGTGTTCATCATCTCCCGCATCATGGGGCGCATTTCGGGGGGCTGCTCGGGAGACTCCCGAGCAGCCCACCCGTAGGCCGTCCGGGTCGCTTTGCTGACGCTCCGGGCCGAGTAGGTGCGGGCCTCGTGGGTCCGTGGGGCCATGTCCTGGAACACGTAGGGCTCCAGCGGGATGTCCTCGCCGCCGAAGAGTTTCGTCCAGAGCGCGGCGTCGGGAGCCGGGCCGGACGGTCGGACGTGGCCGCTGAAGGAGGGGGAAGCGCCGTCTCCGGGCCCGAACTCGAAGGTCGCTTCCCGTAGTTTGTCGGGCCAGGCGCGGAAGTCGGGGAAGGCCCGCAGCGTGCCGCGTTCCGGCGGTTCGGCCGGATCCTGGTCGGGGACCCCCAGTCGTGGGGTGACGAAGACCGATACCTTGAGCTCGGTGCCGTCCGCCGGGATCCCCGCCGGGAGCACGGTCCACAGGACTTGCTGTTCGAACTTCATGATCACTTCCCGCCGGGTCTACTGGTCGCCGTCGAAGCCCAGGCAGTAGTCCTCCCAGTGCGTCTCCTTGTCGAAGCAGTCGACGAAGGAGGGGTCGCCCGGCGCACCCGAGAAACTCCGCTCGAGCTCGAGGGATACGGACTTGCTGAAGAAGGCGATCCTCACACTCACCGTGAGGGTTCCCCTCCCCCGGATCACGGACTCGTTGTCGTGCTTCTCGTACGTGAGCTCCAGATAGAACTCGACGGAGACGGTGACGATGCCCAGCACGCTCAGGAAGCCGTTGCACCGCAGGTAGCCGCCCACCTTCACGAGCCTGTCCCGGACTTCGAAGCGGACACCGGCCATGACCGTCACTCCGCCGCTCGCCACGCCCAGGTTCAGTGCCGCTCCCCCACCGAACTCGATGGCGCCCTCGACCTCGATGCCCCCGGCCGCGTCGACCAGCACGGAGACGTGGCCACCACCGCCGAACACGGAGACGGTGACGTTGAAGGGACGCTGCCGCTCGGCGACCGAGAAGCGGAAGGAGATGGCCTTGTCGGGGTCGAAGGGGATGGTCAGTTCCGTCTTCAGGGAGACGTTGGCGAGTGAGAAGACACCGATTCCGATGGTGGGAAGGGCCAGCGCGTAACCCGTGCGGATGCCCCAGGGCTGGACGTCCACATAGGCGCCGGAACCGAAGGCGTCGGCGGGCAGGGCGCTGCGCAGCGTGTCGATGAACCGGAGCTCCCCCAGGAACCGCATCTCCAGGCCGGACGCCGACACGTCCGGTTTGTTGCCGGGAACGGTCCTGAATTCCAGGTCGGCGATATCCACACGGACGACGTCGGCGATGACCAGCGCGACATCGCGCAGCCGGCCCTCCACCGACGTGTTCTGCCCGCCGTCCTTCGAGACGGTCGTCCGCGCGTCCAGGGTCAGCACCGCGTCGGTCACGTCCAGGAGGAACGCGTCGTCCGGTGGTTCCGGCTGCGGTTTCCGCAGCTTGGTCTTCCACACGTAGCGCAGTTCCTTGCCCTCCCCGTCCACGAGGTCGCGGACGCGCAGCACCGGGGCGGGGATCATGCCCTCCGCGTCGTCCAGCAGGTTCTGGATCTCGGCGTCCCCGAGCTGCTTCAGGCGGCCGAGGTGCTCGGTGGTGACGGGCGCCAGGAGTGCGGACAGGTCGATGAAGCCGAGCAACTTGGCTTCCCCGAAAGCCTTCTGGATTTCCGTCATGGGTGCCGCTTCGACGGCGCCGGTGGAGCCGGCCCTGAACATGTCCGGTACGACACCGGCCTGAGCGGTGATCACCTTGACCGCGGCGTTGGGCCGGGCGAGGCCACCGGCCTTCTCCGCGGCGAAGTCGAGGCCGACCGCGTTCTCCAGGTCGAGGTAGGCACGCGCCGGATGCGCCGCCATACCGCGGTCGCGATAGACGGGGTTGAACGTCACGCGCACGTCCCCCGCCTTCGGGGCGAACGGTTCGAGGGCGGGGACCCGCACCTCGGCGGAGGACACGACGAGCATGCCGGCCAGCGGGTGCTGACCCCCGGCCTCCTTCCGGGCCAACGCGAAGGTCAGTCTGCCCACCGCGTGAGCGGTGCTGCCGGGAGCGTCGGCGGGCGGCTGGGCCATGGCCATCACCTGCCCGCCGAGCAGCCGTTCGAGGCGTTTGCTGTTCGTCGTCTCGTCCGACGTGTAGAGGTGGAGCAACGCCCCCCAGTCCTCGGTCCGTGAATCGGGCACGAACACCAGCGGCGTGGTGAAGCTGACCGTGCGCCCCTCGTGGTCGGTAGCCAGAACGGTGAACTGATGGTCTCCACCGCCCTGGAGCTCGACCCAGAACGGCTCCGCGGCCTGCGGCTGGGCGTCCGGTCGGTCCGCGGGCGGCGGCTGCCACACGGGTTTGAGCGGCGGGGTGACCCGGTCGGTGACGCGCAGCACTCGGAAGGGCATCTCGCGTCCCTGGTTCGGGAAGCCGGTGCTCTCCCCGTACCGCACCTCCGGTTCACGGGGCAGGATCCGGTCCTCCCGTTGCAGGTAGGCCACGATCCCGTCGTCCTTGTGGGCGACGAACAGTCGCTTGAACTCACTCACCAGGAGAGCCGGGTGGCCGCTTGTGAGGACGCCGCGGGTGACGACTCTGACGAACTGGTCACGTCCGAGACCGGTGATGTGGTCGTACGCCACGAGTTCGGGGCTGCGCCTCTTGAGCGTGTCGAACTGCTTCTCGGCGTCCGGTGACACGTCGTCCCAGGCACCGTGCAGATGGGCGGAGGCGCCCAGTGGTGTCGCGATGAACTGCTCGGCGCGCAGGGGGGCGCTGGGCAGCGGTATGGGCGCGTTGTTGACGTCGACCAGCTCCGTGCGGCTGGTGAGGGTGACCAGGTCCTCCAGATTCGCCTCGGTCAGCGGAACGTGCGCGGGAACGGGGGGCCGCTCCTCGGCCCTCCTCAGGGCCCGCAGCAGTGCGTCGCCACTCCGTTCGCCGTTCAGCAGGGCGTGCCACAGCCCGGTGCGGCCGTCGGCGTCGTGGGGCTCCGGCCGGCAGGTCCAGGTGACGGGCTCGTCGTAGGTGAGGAACAGCCGGGTGGGGAACTCGAGGACGCTTCCGGGGAGTCCGGTCGCGGGGACGCCGGGCCGAACCGGCGGCGGCACGGTCATCGGCACCAGCCGCTCCCAGTCGAGCAGGGACGTCAGGGACAGGTCGAGGCTCTCCACTTCGGGCGGCACGGAGAAGACCAGTTGGGACACACCGGAGGTGAGGGCTGCCAGGGAACCGGGTGGGTCGGTCGTGGAGTCCAGATTCCCGGGGACCTCCTCCCGGACGTGTTGCGGTGGCAGCCCGACCAGGATCAGCGTCGGCGCGGCCGGCTCCCGCCGCACCAGACGGCGGCCGTCGAACCGGAGGTTCACCAGGCTTATGTCGACCACGAGCATGTCCGCGGGACGTACGACCCTGAACGGTCCCACCGCGCCGTCGTCACCGGGGCGGTCGGGGCGGCCGTCGCCCCCAGGGTGGTCCGGACGGCCACCACCGGGATGGTCGGGGCGGCCATCACCACCGGGGCGCCAGGGACGGTCACCGCCGCCGGGGTGCCATGGACGGTCACCGCCGCCGGGGTGCCAGGGACGACCACCGCCGCCGGGACGGCCCCCTTGGTGACGTTCTCGCATGTCCCGCCCCGGTGTCGGCGTGACAGGAGGACGGCTGTGGGAAGCCATGAGGGAACCCCCTCGTACGAGGGAAGGGAAGGCTGGAGGGCGGGTCCCGTCCGAGGCCGCTCGCCCCTCCTCGTTCCATGGTGCTCCCGCGGGCGGAACATCACCAGTGAGCGTGTCGAGCGGCTGTCGCATGGCGCGGGGCGACGGACGGTGGGACCCTGGAAGTGGTGTTGTGCGCCGCTCCACGCTCTCGCGAGGAGGGATGGTCATGGCCAAGCGTCTGGTCGTCTGCTGCGACGGCACATGGAATTTCGCGGACCAGCCGAGCAAGACCAATGTCGCCAAGGTCGCCCTGTCCGTGCGTCCCGGGTCCGCCGCCGGGAAGGAACAGCGCGTCTACTACCACAGCGGTGTCGGCACCCACCGGTGGGAGCGTCTGCGCGGCGGCGCGTTCGGTGTGGGGCTGTCCCAGAACGTCGTGGACGCCTACCGGTTCCTCGTCGAGACGTACGAGCCCGACGACGAGTTGTTCCTCTTCGGCTTCAGCCGCGGCGCGTTCACCGCCCGCAGCCTGGCGGGGCTGGTGCACAACAGCGGCATCCTGCGCCGGGACCACGCCGACCGGATCCCGGAGGCGTGGGCTCTGTACCGTGACCGCGTCGAGCAGCCGAACGGCGCGGCCGCCACGTTGTTCCGCCGCTCGTACGCGCGCGAGACGGACATCAGGTTCGTCGGGGTGTGGGACACCGTCGGCGCCCTGGGCATCCCGGTACCGGACACCACGTGGCTGCAGCCGTCGGCGAACCGGTTCAACCACCGCTGGGCGTTCCACGACACCGAGCTGAGCGACCGGGTCGAGGCGGCCTTCCACGCGCTGGCCGTCGACGAACAGCGCTCGGCGTTCCGGCCGGCCCTGTGGCACCAGCGTCCCGACTCCGCCGCGCGGGGCCAGGAGTTGAAGCAGGTGTGGTTCGCCGGGGTGCACTGCGATGTCGGTGGCGGCTACGCGGAGACGGGGCTGTCGGACATCGCCCTGCTGTGGATGGTCGACCATGCCCGCAGACACGGACTGGAGTTCGACGCCGACGCGCTCAGCACGGAGGGACCCCGGGTGATGAAGCCCGAGGAATGCGTCGACTTCCGTGTACGGCCGGACGGTTCGGGCACTCTCCACGCCTCACGGACGGGCATGTACCAGCTGGCCAGGCCGCTGCACCGGCCGCTCGGGAAGGCGGTGGACGACCACGGCGAGCCCGACGGCAACGAGTTCCTGGCGGTGCCCGCCAAGGAGCGCTACGACCGTGACACGGGCTACCGGCCGTCGGAGCTGGAGGGTTACCTGAGCAGGCAGGAGCGGGTCCGGCTGGAGCCCGTCCTGCTGCCGGACCTCGCCTCGAGCCTGCCGCCCATGCCTCCCGCCGCGTCCGGTCCGGGAGCGGCGGCCGACACGCGGGACGGACTCCACCGTGCCACGTGACACCGGTCGGCCGCGGCGATATCCCTTTGCGCGGCGCTTCCCGGCCTGGTTGGCTCACGCCCATGACCTGGCTTCCGCATGATTTCGTCCATCCTCTCCACGTCGGCATACCCGACGGCGGAGGCCACCGGCTGCGCCCGATCAGCGGTGCGGACGCACCGCTGGACTACCCGACGGTGATGGGTTCGCGGGAGCGGCTGTGGTCGGTCTTCGGCCCCGCGTGGGGCTGGCCGGCGACCACGATGTCGTACGAGGCGAACCTCGCCGATCTGGAGCGGCACGCCCGGGAGATCGAGGCGCACGAGTCGTTCAACTACACGATCGAGAACGCGGACCGCACCGCCCTGCGCGGCTGCGTCTACATCGACCCGCCCGAGAAGCAGGGGGCGGACGCCGAGATTTCCTGGTGGGTGGTGGACGACGAGGTGGGCGGTGCGCTGGAGCGGGCACTGGACGCGTTCGTGCCGCGCTGGATCGCCGAGGACTGGCCCTTCGAGCGGCCGCGCTTCATCGGCCGGGACCTGACCTGGGAGGAGTGGCTCCGGCTGCCGGACCGTCCGTGAGCGGAGCCGCTCCAGCAGGTTCGGGCGTGCTCCGTCGGTCCCGATGGGCAGACATGTCCCGACCGGTGATCGAGAAAAGGGGACAAGGTGACGCGGAACTCCGCTGACGCGGTGGAATCGATGGAGCAGCTCGCCACGGTCTGGCGGGACATGGTGCTCGACCGGGATCCGGGCGCGGACGTACGGGACCTGCCGGGCGTCGCGGTGCGCTGGGCGGAGTGCCGGTTCGGTTTCTGGAACTGCGTCACGCTCACCGACGCCGGGGCGGACGCGGGCCTCATGGAGAAGCGGCTGGGGCAGGCGGCGGGCATCATGCGCTCGAAGAGGCACGCGGGCTTTCTGTGGGTCTTCGAGGACCTCCTCGACCCCGAGGCGCGCCCGCGCCTGACGGAAGCGGCCGAGCGGGCCGGTCTGGTGCACGCCTTCTCGGGCACCGGTATGGCCGGCGACCTGCTGCCGGTCCCTGAACCGGCGCACCCGGACCTGTCGTTCACACGGGTCGGCACGGACGAGCACCTGCGGGCCTACGCCGACCTCAACTCGCGCGCCTACGGCATGCCGCTGGAGGCCGGCCGTGACGGCCTCGTGGGTTCGCGGCTGTGGAGGACGGGGGTGCACGCCTACCTGGGCATGCGGGACGGCGTTCCGGTGACGTGCGCAGGGGCCGTGGAAGCGGACGGCCGCCTCTTCGTCGTACTGGTGGCCACGGACCCGCGATGGGAGCGCAGGGGGTACGGGGAGGCGGTGACCCGCAAGGCCCTGTACGAGGGCGCCCGGAACACCGGACTGACCCGCGCCACGCTGCACGCGACCGCCGCCGGGGCCCCCGTGTACCCGCGGATCGGCTTCGAACCGAACAGCCCGCTGCACTTCTTCACCCTGGGAAGCTGACGGGGGCCGCGCCCGGGGCCCCGCGTCATCGGGTGGGCAGCGGGCCGCCGGTGCTCCCGCGGAGGGCCTCGCGCATCTCGCGCAGGCGCCGCACCTGCCGGCCGCCCTGCCATGTCAGCAGCGGCAGGCAGATCGCGCCGAGCAGTGCGCAGACCAGCGCCGGGCGGACCTGGCCCAGGAGGAGCGGCGCGGCGACAAGCAGTACGTACACCAGGCAGAGGACCGCCAGGGCGGGGCGCCGGTGCCGGGTGCGGTGCAGCCGCTGCTCCACCAGGTCCAGCATGGCCTCCCGGTCGGCGGGCGAGGAGGGGATCTCCCCGTGGCGCAGCCGGCGGTCCAGGGTGACCAGGCGGTCACCCGAGCCGCCGGCCGCGCGTTTCTCCCTGGCCCGCAGCACCAGCAGGACGGCCACCGCGCCCACCGAGGTGACGGCGGACCGCGCCAGCACCACGAGGGGCGGCTCCCCCGGTGACATCAGCATGATCACCGCCCAGCCCAGAAGGACGACGAGCAGCACCTGGGCCCAGATGTGACGGCCGAGGAAGGTGTTGAGCCGTTCCACCGCCGCTCCCCCCTACCGTCCGGACCGGACGTCGCCGCGCCGGACGCCTACCGTCCGGACGGTCAGCACGGCCGCCAGCAGCACGCAGGCGACCACGCTGTACGCCCATTCCGCCGTTCCCCGCACCACGCCGACGACGCTCCACACCGCCCACAGGGCGAGCACCACGCACAGCGCCGTCGAGGCGATGTCGGCGACGCGTGCGCGTAACTGAGCACGCTGGCGCGTGCCCGGTTCGAGGTCGCCGAGTCCCTGTCCGTCGTGGTCGTGGCGCGCTCCCATGGCCGGCCTCCTTGCGTGCTTTGCCTTGTTCGTCCTTGACGCCCTGTCGGCTACCCCCGGTCGGAAGCGTCAAGCGGCGGACGGGCCGGGCAAGTTGCCGGGATCAGAGCAGGGTCCACTTCTGGTTGGGTCCGGTGTGGCAGGTCCACAGGTGGACCGGCGTACCGTCGTTCCACGTACCGCCCGAGGCGTCCAGGCACCTGCCCGACTGCGGATTGCGGACCGTACCGTCCGGCTGGGCCGCCCACTTCTGCGCCCCCGTCCCGTTGCACGTCCACAACTGGATTCGCGTACCGTCCGCACTCCCGCCACCGGACACGTCCGGACACTTGCCCGACGCCCTCAACGAGCCGTCGTCGGCCACCGTCCACCGCTGCGCCGCCGACGCGTTGCACGTCCAGACCTGCACCTCCGTACCGTCCGCCGTACCCGCGTTGTCCACGTCCAGACACTTGCCGTTCACCCCCCTCACCTCGCCCGTGCGGGTGCCGCCGGTGGAGGTGGTGAAGGAGAACTCGTCCACGTCGAACAGGGCGCCGCTGCCGCCCTTGAAGACGAGGTACAGGGTGGTGGTGCCGGCCGGCCGGTGAGGGACGCCGTGACGTCCTGGAAGGTCTCCCAGCCGCCGGTGACCGGCACGGTGGCCGTGCCGAGCAGGATGCCGGCCGGGGAGCCCGCGCGGACTTCGAGGGTGCCGCCGCTGTCCGCCGAGGAGACACGGGCGGTGAAGCCGGTGGCGTTGTCGAGGCTGTAGGGCGTGAAGGAGATCCAGTCGCCGTCGTGGATCTCACCGACCGTCCTGCCGCCGTGCGCGGGTGTGTGGTTGACGACCTGGACACCGGCGGAGCCGCCGTAGTACTCGGCCTGCCGGTGGCCGGGCTGGGTGATGTGCTGGTCGTGCGCGGTGAGCGCGGGCTGTCCGTTCGCGCCGTTGTCGGTGTACTCGGCGTCGATGACGCCGAAGATGTCGGCGTTGGGGTCGTGTTCGCCGTCGGCCAGGGTGTGCAGGGTGCCGGTGCAGCCGGTGGCCGAGGTCTGCGGGTGGCCGTGGCTGTCGTGACCGATGATGAAGGTGACCCTCACCTTGGCGCAGTCGATCGTGCCGTCCTCCGGGTCGGTGACCGTGACCTCGAAGGGAATGGCGGCGCCGAAGTCGTGGATCCGTCCGTCGACGGGTGTGTCGAGCCGTACGGTCGGGGCGGTGTTCCCGAACTCGGTGAGGGAGGCGCCGTCGTAGGGGATCCAGGCCGGCTGGGCGGGCGGCAGGTCGGTCAGGCCGGTGTTGTGCGGTGAGGTGTTCCTCGGTGCCGCGCAGTCGAAGGCCGTGCCCGAGGCGCCGGCGGCGAAGTCGTAGTCGACGTGGGCGTCGTTCCTGCCGGTGCAGTAGGGCCAGCCGAAGTTGCCCGCCCTGGTGATCCGGTTGAACTCGACCTGACCGGCGGGGCCCCGGGAGGCGTTGGCGGTGCCCGCGTCCGGACCGTAGTCACCGACGTGGACGGCGCCCGTGGCCCTGTCGACGCTCATCCGGAAGGGGTTGCGGAAGCCCATCGCGTAGATCTCGGGCCGGGTCCTGGCGGTGCCGGGCGCGAAGAGGTTGCCCGCCGGGATGCCGTAGGTGCCGTCGGGGTTCACCTTGATCCGCAGGATCTTGCCGCGCAGGTCGTTGGTGTTGCCCGAGGAACGCTGGGCGTCGTAGGCGGGGTTGCGGGAGGCGCGCTCGTCCAGGGGGGTGTAGCCGTCCGAGGCGAAGGGGTTGGTGTCGTCGCCCGTCGACAGGTACAGGTCGCCCGCCGCGTCGAAGTCGATGTCGCCGCCGACGTGACAGCACAGGCCGCGGGAGGCGGGCACGTCGAGGATCTTCTTCTCGCTCCCCACGTCGAGGGTGCCGTCGGTCCGCAGGACGAACCGGGACAGCCGGTTGACGCCGTCGAACGGGGTGAAGTCGGATGCCGTTCCGTCGGCGGGGGCGTCGCCGGCCGGGCCCATGGGCAGCGCCAGGCCCATGGCACACGCCACGGCCGTCAGCAGCATGCGGACACGTCTGTGTCCGAGCGGTTTCGTGCGCGCGGAAGTCTCCAGGAATATGGGGGGGTGGCGGCAGGCCACGGGGGCCCGCCGTGAAGGAGTACGGGCGCGCGCCGTCGCGCCGTCGAACACCGGACCGTCACCCCGGACAGGGTTATGACCGGTCCATTTCAAGGAAGTCAGCGGGCCTCGCGTGAACGCGTAACCCCTTTCGCGCACAGTCCCGCGCCTTCTTCCTCGCATGGGACAAAGTGCCGGTGCCGTTCCAAGTGCCGTCGGCGCCGTGCCGGTTGCCGGACCGCGGTGTGAACCGGTCACCGTCCCGGTCGTCGTCACGACGCATTGGCTGCCGGGCAGGCGTCACCATGCGGGACGGGGACACCACGGTCCGGGCGAAGGCATAGGCTCGGTGTGCGCGGCCGGCCGAGGACGCGCCGGGCCCAGGCCCGAGGGCTGGACGAACGGAGCCGTTCCGCTGTGACGCACGCGCACGAGGAACACGAGGAAGAGATCCTGGCCCGGATCGCCAAGGGGCTCGTCTACACCGAGTCGGAAGCGGCCTTCCAGGCTCCCCGGCGCCGCACCGAGCAGATCTTCGAGTACAACCACACCCCACCGGGTGAGACGGAGAAGCGCCGGTCGCTGCTCGTCGCGATCCTCGGGTCGGTCGGTGAACGCACGGTGCTGCTGCCGCCGTTCCACGCCGGGTTCGGCAGCAACGTCCACATCGGCGACGACTTCTTCGGGAACGTGAACCTCACCTTCGTCGACGATGTCGACATCCGCATAGGTGACGGTGTGATGATCGCTCCCAGCGTGACCCTGACCACGACGGGACACCCGGTGCACCCCTCACGACGCGCCGACTTCGGGCGGTTCTCGGAGCCGATCGTGATCGAGGACAAGGTGTGGATCGGCAGCAACGCCGTGGTCCTGCCCGGCGTCCGCATCGGATACGGATCGGTCATCGGCGCCGGCAGCGTCGTCAGCCGCAGCATCCCCCCGATGACCGTCGCGCTCGGCACCCCTTGCCGCGTGGTCCGCGCCATCACCGACGAGGACCTCGCCACACGTACCGCCGAAGGGTAGGCGGCGTCGTCCTGCCGTGAGCTTCACAGCCGCCCAGGACGGAGACGGTCGGCTTCGGGCCTCCTCGGGTTTCCGGCCCCAGACGGTCAGCAGGCCGGCGGACAGCGCGGCGCACTCGTCGGAGTCCAGGTACCGGACCGCGTCGTCGACGGCGGCATCGTCGACCAGGCCGGTGGCGAGCATCGCCGCTCCCAGGTGTCCGCCCAGAAGAGGCTGATGGGGCTGCCGGGCAGCAGCGGCGGCACACGCATCTCGGCGGCGACACGCACGAGCCCGGCTCCGCGCAGCAGTCGGGGGTACGACGGCACCCAGGAGACACCGGTGCCGATGGTCTCCCGCAGCCCCTGCCACATCGCCCGCATCACCCTCGTGTACGGCGTGCCGGGCGCCCGGTCGCTCGTCAGGTCGACCGCGTCACCGATCCTCCACCGGGGCCCACCGGGACGGCCGAGGCGCGCCGTGCCTGGGCCGATCGGCCCTCCGGGATCCCTCACGGGCTCAGCACTCGGGAACGCGCAGGGCCAGGAGGGCCACGTCGTCGTCGTTGTCGGTGGGGCGGACACGGCGGAGCAGCTGGTCGGTGAACGAGGTGAGGGGGCGGTGGGCGAGGGCGGCGGCGTGCTGGCGCAGCCGGTTCAGCCCTGTGTCGAGGCTCTGGCCGGGTGCTTCGATGAGGCCGTCCGTGTACAGCACCAGGGTGGATCCCGGCGGGAGCAGCGCCGTGGCGTCGGGGCGCCGCAGGCCCGCCTGGGTGCCCAGGAGGATGCCGTGGCCGTCGGTGAGGTAGCTCGCCAGGCCGTCCCGGCTGATCAGCAGCGGCGGAGGGTGGCCCGCGTTGGTCCAGGACAGCTGCCAGTGACCGTCGTGGGCCGCTTCGATCCGGCCGAAGATCATGGTGGCCATGGTGACGTCGGTGATGTGCTGGATCGCCTCGTCGAGCCGTTCGACGACGCGGCTGGGGGGCTCGTGCTGGGACCAGGCGTAGGCGCGGAGCATGTTGCGGACCTGCGCCATGCCGGCCGCCGCCTCCAGGTCGTGGCCGACGACGTCGCCGATGGCCAGGGCGGTGGACGCGTCGGCCAGGGGGAAGGCGTCGTACCAGTCGCCGCCGACATGTGAGGCGTCGGGTGCGGGCAGGTAGCGGACGGTCATCTCCAGGCCCTGGACGCCCGGCATCTGGGGCAGCAGGTGGTTCTGCATGGTCTCGGCCACCTTGCGCTGGCGCTGGTAGAGGCGGGCGTTGTCCAGGGCGAGGCCGGCCCGGCGCGCGACGTCCTCGATCAGCGGAAGGTCCACGGGAGCGAAGGCCGCCGGAGTCTCGGTACGGCCCAGGGTGAGCGCGCCCAGGACCGCGCGCGGGCTGCGGATGGGCGCGATGGCCGCGGAGTGCATCCCCGTGGCGTGGAACAGGCGGCCCTGCTCGACCGCGATGCCGGAATCCGGGGTGCCCTGGTAGGTCTGCGGACCGGCCAGGGTGGAGGCGACGCCGCGCAGGGCTCTGGACAGGGGCATCGGGGATTCCTCGGGAATCGGTGGCATCGGTCCCTGCATGTCCTCGTGCCGCACCAGTGTGTCGCCCTCGGCGTGGACCACGACGGTGCGCCACACCTCGTCATGTTCGGTGATCAGGTCGATGACCACCCAGTCCGCCAGCCGGGGCACGACCAGGGCCGTCAGCCGCCGCAGCGCCTCGTCGACGTCGAGAGTGGAGGTCAGCTGCGCGGTGGTCTCGGCCAGCAGTGCCAGCCGTTGCAGTTCCGACAGCGACCGGGCCGTCGGCTCCGGTCGCGGGCCGGGGTCCCGTGGGTGCTCGGGGGTGTGGAAGACGACGAGTGTGGCGGCGCGATGGTCGCCGATGTCGTATGGGGTGATCAGCCAGGAGATCGGCAGCACCGAACCGTCGGCGCGTGCGAAGTAGTCCTCGTCGCCCTGGGCCGGGCGTCCGGCGTGGAACGCCTGTCGCATCGCGCATTGGGTCCTCGGCAGCTGCTGCCCCTGCGAGTCCCGGTGCAGCAGGTCGTGCGCGTCATGGCCGAGGAGCTCTGCGGCGGACCGGCCCAGCAGTTCCTCGGCGCGGGCGTTGACGGCGATGATGTAGCCCTGCTCGTCGACGACGTAGGCGCCCGCGCCGACGGCTTCCAGCGCGGCGGAAGCGGTCGGTACGGACAGCCCGTGGACCTCTCTGCGCTCCGACCCTGTCATCGTGACCTCCTTGCCTGCCGGCCGACGCCCCGCCCGCCGCCCGTGTGCCCGGCCGCATGTGCCTTCTCCCACTTTCACGCTTTCCCCATATGCCCATGTGCGGGGAGATCCCACGTCGTCCGACGGCTTCGATGAAGTTCGCTCCGGTGAAGCCGGGCAGGGGCACCGCGCCTGACGCACCTGGCGCGCCCGGAGCCCGCGCGGAAAATGACGGGCGTCCACTGTGTCCCGGGGGGTAGCGTCCCGATGACATGGTCCGGGGGTACCGCTCCCGGAAGGACGGAGACGGAGCATGACGGGCGAGGACGTGGTCGGGCTGTTCGCCGACGAGACCCGGGTGCGGGTCTTCGCCGCTGTGGCGCTGGGCGCTACGAGCTCCGCCGAGGTCGCCGAGCGGACCGGGCTGCCGGCCAGGAAGGCCCTCGTCGCGCTGCGGCGGCTCGGGGAACGGGAGGTCGTCGCGGCGGGCGCCGACGGACTCGCGGTGTCCTACGACTCGCTCCGCCGCCTGGCGCGCGAGGCGGCCGGGCCGCGGCCCGCGCACGACCACGGCACCGGGGACGAACGGCTCGAGACGGTGCTCCGCACGTTCGTACGGGACGGACGGCTGGTGAAGCTGCCGGCACAGTGGAACCGGAAGAAGGTCGTACTGCGCCACATCGCGGAAAGCACCTTCGAGCCGGGCCGGGAGTACGCGGAGAAGGAGGTCGACGAAAGGCTCCGCGCCTGGTGCGGAGGGGACCGAATCGACCATGTGACCCTGCGCCGGTACCTCGTCGACCTGCACCATCTGCACCGGAGCGACGGCGTCTACCGCCGTCCGGCCGAGGACGACGTCCGGCTCGTCGCCCGGTCCCGCTGACCCCCGGAGCGTCGGCGGGGCGCTTTCTGTCGTGCGGGGCGCCCCGGAAGGCATGTCCGTCACCGCTGCGGAGGCAGCGGCCCGGCAGACCGGACACGGCGAGGTGCCGGACGCACGGGGATCAGGCATCCTCGTCGGCACGACCCTCCCCCGCCATGTGCCGCCGGACCAGGGCGTGAGCGAGAATGATCAGGACGACCGGCATGAGAGCCCCGGCCCGGGCGGGACGCAGCCCGACATGGCGGGCGAGACCGGGGAACGCGCCGACGACGCGGCGCAGGGCGGGGTCGCGCATCCGGTCGGTACGGCTCTGCACCACGTCCCACCACAGGCCGACCGGAGTGAGGCAGGTGGTGGAGAAGAGCGTGTGGAAGGTACTGACGTCCATGAAGGACGGGGGTGGCGGCGTTTCCGGCACCCTCGAGCCGTACACGCCCCGCACCCGTCCGGTGCCGCCGGTACGGGCCGCACGCCGGCTCGCGAGAACCGTTGACGGGCCGACGGGTTCTCCCGGTTACCAGTTGGGTGGCATGTCGGAGCCGAAGCGGCCGCCGGCCGGGCGCTTCTCGAAGTGGAGATGAGGGCCGGTGGCGTTCCCGGTGGAGCCGACTTCTCCGACTTTCTGGCCGGCCTTGACCGAGCCCCCTTTCACGGTCTGCTCGGAGAGGTGGCAGTAGTAGAAGTCGAACCCGCCGACGCGCAGCACGAGGAAGTCGCCGAAACTGCGGTCGTGTCCGCCGCGGACGATGGAACCGTCGCGCACCGCGACACAGGGCTTTCCCTTCGGGGCGGCGTAGTCCGCGCCGGTGTGACGGCCCAGGCTCCAGTGGGGCCCCTTCTTCCCGTAGGGGGTCGTGACGCCGTGCTCCGGTACGGGAGATGCGACGCGGGCACCATCAGGGGTCGGCGTCGCCGTCGGGACGTGGAGCCGGTCCCAGCTCGCCTTGCCCGGAATGCCGTTGGCATCGGCTCCCTCGAACCCGATCTTGTGCTGCCAGGCGGCGTACGACTGCTGGTCGGCATCGGTCCACTCGGGGCCCGGACCTGTCCGGTACTTCCCGCACCCTTCCGCCACCAGGCGTTTGCCCATCGAGGCGATGACGGGGCTGCGTTGTCCCTTGTGGAAGAATTTCACTCCTGGGAATGGCGCCGTCGCGGGCATGGCCCTCTCCTTTCCGTGGGACTCGGCAAGGCGCCGGAATGACGGTGCGGGATCGTCTGTCGAACGCGTGGGATGTCACCGTACCGGCGCCGGAAGCGGTCGATCGGCGTGGAGGCCGGTAAGGAGTGACCTGCCGGTCGGCACAGCGGCGCTCCCGCTCGGGAGCCACGGGTCCTTCCCGGATCGTGTGCCGCTGACTGTCGCAGCCGCTCTTCTTCCACCATGCGCCCGGTGGGAGTGGTGTGCAAACCCGGGAACCACGCCGGCCCACGGGTTTTCTGACGGGCCGTCGGCCGGTTCCGTTCCCGGGATCCTCCGGCACGACGCCCGCGGCACCTCAGACGTTGGGGACGGCCAGCCTGTCCCAGCTGAACCGGCCGGGAACGCCGTCGGCGGAGCCGCCTTCGAGACCCAGCTTCCGCTGCCAGGCGGTGTAGGACCTCACGTCACCCGGTCCCCACACGTCGATGCCGGTGCCGGACGTGTAGCGGTTGCAGTCTTCGGCGACGAGTCGGCCGTGCATTTCCGCGATGACGGGCGACTTGTGTCCCGCGCGGAAGAACGACGCCCCGGGAAACGGCTCGAACCGGGGCTCGTCCGGGGGCGGTCCGGGCGGCCGTGACACGAACGCCGGCCAGGAACCGGGGTCGACATGGTCGTTCTCCGGGACATGGGCGTGGGCGTACCACCCGCCCCGCGACCTCCACTTGTCGGCCGGACACGTATGGCGGGACAGAGAAGTCGGAGGACCCATGGGCCAGACGTCCGGTACGTTCCAGGAGCTGATCCATGCGTGGAGGTCGTCCCAGCCCTCGCAGGGGGTGTCGACCAGCCTTGCGAACACCTTGCCGTCGACTCGGCAGTGGGGGAAGAACAAGGCCTCGATCTGGATGACCACCTTGCCGGCCCGGTTGGTACGAGTACCACCGGCCGTGTCGGACAGGGCTTTGCTGCGGGAGGTGGCGGGGAAGAACTGGGCGAACGTTCCGGTGAAGGGGTCCCAGAGGATGTGCGGAGCCCGGCCTTTGCCGCCGCCGGTGAAGAAGCCCCTGAGGTTGCCGAAGGGGACCAGATCCAGGGGAGCCTCGGCGTCGGCCTCCCTGTCCGCCGTGATGTGCGCGATCGCCCTTGCCGGGAACTCGGGGTCACACGGCGCATGGTCCCCGACGTCCGCCTTGAGAGCCCGGGGCATCCATGGGTGGGGCATGACGGGATCCTTCCCTCTTCGCGCCGCACATGGCTGTGGGGTGCGGCGGGGGTGAAAGGGGGAAGCGGGCGCCGGGGCGGACAAGAAGCCCCGCGGCAGGCCCTCCCCCACTTCCCACGATGCGTCTGCCGGGGGCCCGCGGCAAACGGGCGGGACGATCGGCGGCAGCGTCCGCGGCTTGATGTTCCCGTTGCGGGATGCGCCGGGCAGGTGAAGAGTGGATTCGTATCGGCTGCGCATTCTTCCGGCTTCGCATTTATCGAAGCCGCCGCCGAGGGGAAGAATAGCCGACGGGCCGAAGCATCACAGCGCACAGCCTATCGGGGACCATCATGGCCAGAATCTCCCGGCGGTATGTCTTTCACGCGGCCAACGCCTCCCTCCTGACTGCGGCGCTCGCGTTGCCGGCCGGTATGACGATTGCCGTGCCGGATTCCCGGAGTCCGACCGGGGGCGCCGTCGCAGCCCCCGCCCAGACCACAGAACCCCCGCCGCCCCCTCCTTCTCCGCCGAGCGATCCCACCGACGAGGACACAGCGCCTCCCTCCACTCCGCCGACGACCGAGCCGAGCGATTCCGGCAATTCCACGGACCCCCCGACGTCTCCCACCCCCACGCCGGACAAGACGCCTGAGGACTCACCGCCATCGGATCCCGGTGAAACGGACGGGCAGACACCCGAAGACCCGTCGGATCTGGAGACGGAATCCAACGAGGTGACGACGTCCCTGAGCGAGGAGAAGGAAAAGGTCCCCGAGGAACTCGCGCCGGTTGTGGACACCCTGATGGACATCGTCAGCGCCCTCGACGCCCCGGAGACGTTGCCGCAGGACAGGGAGGGAATCATCGAGAGCGCCGAGAACCTGACCACCGCGCTGGAAGTCATCAGTGATCCGAGGACCCCTCCCGAACTGCGGAAACAGTTGACCGCGCTGGTGAAGCAGGTGACCTCCACGCTCAAGGCGGTCAACAGCCCCCGGGTGCCGCCCGAAGAGCGGTCCATGCTCATCCTGGTGGCCAAGCGGACGACATCCACCCTGGACATCATCTGCGACCCCAAGACGCCACAGGAGCTGCGGGGACTGCTGATCGCCGTAGTGGACGATACGCACTACGCCTTGGAGAGAAGTCCGGACGGCACGCAGTCCGGTTCGACGGACGGGAGCCAGAGCCCGGACAACGACCAGGGTCCGGATGAAAGCAAGGGCCCGGACCAGGACCAACCGACCGCGATGCTGCTGGGCGCCTCTTCGGAGATCATGCACGACCGGAGGACGCCTCCGAGGGAACGGGAAAAGCTGGCGAAAATCACACAGCAGGTCAGCTCGTTGCTGAAGAAAGTCACCGACCCGAAGACATCACAGGAGAAGCGGTCCGAAGCCAAGAAGAAACTGGATGAGCGAACCACTCATATGAAGGAACAGCAGGAGGAATCCGCGTCCGCCCAGGACCGCCCGGAGGAGTCCCTCGGCAAGGCGGCCGCGCTCTGCACCAGTGCCATATTCGAGGCCGCCCCGGAGTCCAGCATCATGCGCGGGCTGGAGAAGCTGGTGCCCGCACAGTGGGAGGACGAAGGGGTCAAGGACTTCTACAAGGCGAAGGAGAAGAGCAAAGAGCAACTCGACGTCCTCGCTCAACTGCGGAACAACGAGGACTCCCAGGCCCCGTTCGATGTCGTACCGCTCGTCACCGCACTCGCCGAGATCGTGCCGCGCGACAGGCTGTTCGGGGATCTGAGCGGTTCGGCTTTCTATTGCCAGCAGACCGCCTCGTACCTCGACGAGGAGTTCGGCATCACCGTGGGCACCTGGCTCACGCGGACCGGCGGGTGACCGGGTCACGCCCCCGCGGATCCCAGCAGTTCCGCCACGGAGACCTCCGAATCCACCCGGGCCTTGGCGGCACCGTACCTTTCCAGTTCCCTCCTTTCCTCCTGGTAGTCACCCAGCCCGGAGTAGTCGAAATGGAGTGATGAAATGGAGGAGATGAACCGCCCCTCCGGAGACCAGACAGCCGTCACATAGCGCGGCTTGCGTGTCACATTGATGAGGTTGTTGTTGTGCCGCACCCTTCCGCGATATATGAGTTGCTCCCCGCATATCGCCGGCGGACAGTAGTAGCCACCGTTCTCATCCCATGAGGGATGGGCGAGCCTGAAATCCTCCACATCGACCTTGCCTCGGTCCTTCCTCATGTACGAGATCTGAAATTCAACACTCACGGTGTCGTATCCGGCGTCCTTGGGGAGCTGGAAAACACGTTTCATGGAGTATTCCTGTCCCACGTCGAGCGAGCTGCCGGATTCGGAGAACCGGCCACTGCTTATCGTGGTGTATCTGAGTTGGTCGACGTAGAGCTCAGCTTCTCCCTCGCTCCTCCCCTGCTGCCCCACACTCTCCCTCCACTCCGCCGTCAGATCCTCCTCACCACGAGAATAAGCCGCCCCCCTGCCGCGCACCGTGTAGATATCGTTGACGATGTATACCGGGATTCCCCCCGTGTTCTTCATGTACAACGTCAGCGGGACGTGCACATACGGGACGTTGCGGTCCTCCCACGCCTTCCCGAATTTCACCTTCAGACTGAAGTGCATGGGGGCCGCCGCAGGCTGATACATGGTGGAATAAGCGAGGCTGACGGCCGTCAGGAGCGCCGTGGCGACCACCCCGGCCGCGAATTTCTTGGGGTGCGGGACACACTCCCACGATTTTTCACGAACAAGAAGGAACAGTGCCCACAGGGACCAGCACAACAGGGGCATGTAGACCAATATGTGCTGCGTGTACTCCCTCTCCTCGAGCCAGAGGAAAAGGAGGAGGCTGTCGGTGGCCAGCACAATGAACACCCCGAGCAGGACAATTGCTCCGGAGGCCCTGTAGTACCGCCTTCCCCAGTAGTCCCGAGCCGCTATCGCCGCCACTCCCTGCACCACGCCCGACAGGACGAACAGAAGACCGGTGATGCGTTGTGCGAAAGTGAGGGCCCCCGAGGCGTCCGGCCATCCGATGACCGCGCTGAAAGCCATGGAGACAAGCAGTCCGGCCATCATGAGCGACATGACCGTGCGTCTCCTCCAGGCCCGGTCGGGCCAGGTCCTGCTGTCACCCCCGCGCCAGGATACGGACGACGGATCATCCAGGTCCGCGTTCTCCGGATAACCGAAGCGGCCGAGTATTTTTCGCAGTTCGTCCGGCGACCAGGCGCTGCCGACCGTCTCACCGCCGATGGTGACCCGGCGAAGGCCACGGCTGTCGGGCGGCTCCACGACGGCCCATGGACGGATGCGCATGACCCCAGACTCGGACCCGGGTCGGCGTGGTGCACCCGGAGCTACCCCGTTCGGAAGGAAGCCGGAGAGGTCTCCGTGTCACCCGCACGGGCGGAGCGACCGGGCGGGAAGCACGATGTCCGGACGATGTGACAGGCGCCCCGCCAGGTCGCATAGGACAGTAAGACCATGAACCGTCACCGACGCCCGCCCCGGCGTGCCCCGTGGATCGCAGGCGGCGCCGCTGTGCTCGTCCTCGGTGGCATCGGGGTATGGGCGCTGGTGGCGCAGGACGGCGGCACGCCCGGTCCCACGCCCTCGGCCTCGAACGACCTGTCCCTTCCGACGCTGAACCCGTTGCCGTCCTGGACGTTCACGACGGAGCCGTCGGGCACGGCCCGGGGGACGCCGACGTCCACGCCGTCACCCGGGCCGACGGCGTCCCGGCCCGGTCAGCCGACCCGGCCGGCCCCGCCGAGCCGGCGGCCGACGACCCGGCCGGCGCCGCCGGCACAGCGGCCGACCGGCCAGCCGTTACCGCCGGCGCTGCGGACGACCGAGCCGGCGCCGCCGGGTCAGAGGCCCACGACCCGGCCGGCGCCGCCCAGCCGCCGGCCGGTGCCCGACCGGACCGCAACCGGCGCGTCGGCTCTGCGCACTCCGGAGGCGGGACCGACAACACCACCACCACCGACGCGGTCCGCGGCGTCCCGGCCCTCACCCGGCTCCCCGACGCCCGCGTCCTCGCCACGGTCCGCGACACCTGAACCCCCGCAGCGGCCTACAACACCCGAACCTTCGGCAGAGTCCGTCACGCCCAAGCCTCCGAGGAAGTCCGCGACACCCGGATCCCCGTCGAAGCACGCCATGCCCGAACCCCCGGCGAAGCCCACCGTGCCCAAGCCTCCGACGAAGTCCGCGACGCCCAAACCCCCGTCAGAGCACGCCACACCCGAACCCCCGCCGAAGTCCGCAACGCCGAAGCACCCGGCATCGCCCGCCCGCCCGGCGCCGACCCGGACACCGACGACGCGGCCGGCGCCCTCGAAGCACGTATCGACGCCGACCGTCATGTCACCCGGGCCGACGCCCACGGCCGGTGGCGGCAAACGGGTGACCACCACGTGGTACACCTCCCCGGCCGCGACGGCCGCCGCCCACCGCATGGCGGACGCCGGCGCGGTCGGTGACCCCGCCTGCTCGATGGCGGCCGTGGGCCAGCCGGACCCCGGCCTGGTTCCGCGGAACAGCCGTATCGGTATCGGGCACCACGGCACGTACTGGTGCCTGGTCTGGTGAGGCGGCTGCCGTCATCCCGTCGGTGCTCCGAGCACGTACGGGGACAGGATGTCGGCCACCGTCCGGTTGCGCGGTACGGGGACGCCGAGCCGGGCCGCGAGGTCGGCCACTCCCCCGCTGAGCCAGGGCAGCTCGAGACGGTTGCCGTTCTCCAGGTCGTTGTGCATGGAGGACGTCATGTCCGCGGGCAGCGTGTCGCAGAAGGCCAGTTGGCGCTCGGCGAACATGTCGTCCAGCGCGACACCCGAGGCCTGCGCGAGCGCCACGGTCTCCTCCATGATCTCGCGCAGCAGTGCCCGGGAACGCTCGTGGGAACGGACGACACCGATGGGCCGGCGGATGGTGGTCGTGGTGGCCGACAGTCCGACGAGGAAGACGAACTTCTCCCAGATCACCCTGTCGATCTCCGCACTGGTCTCCGCGTCGATGCCCGCCTCACGGCAGGCGGTCAGAAACCGCCGTACGACGGACGTCTGACTCGGGTGGCGGGCGCCGAGGACCATTCTCTGCAGGGCGCTGTTGTGCCTG
Source organism: Streptomyces sp. NPDC051740 (assembly GCF_044453165.1). Classification (NCBI taxonomy): domain Bacteria; kingdom Bacillati; phylum Actinomycetota; class Actinomycetes; order Kitasatosporales; family Streptomycetaceae; genus Streptomyces; species Streptomyces sp. NPDC051740. The sequence goes on from NZ_JBITCL010000003.1 coordinate 112,043, forward strand.
ACGACGCCGGGTTCCTCGATGAAGGACGAGATGAAACACGTTCCGCCCAGGACGGAGTCCGCGGGCAGGTGACGGCGGAGGATGTCGTCCTTGTGCACCCCGTTCTGCAGCGAGAGCACGGGGGCGTCCCCCGCCTTCGAGGAGGCCAGTTGCACGGCGATGTCCTCGGTGTCCCAGAGTTTCACGGCGACGACCACCAGGTCCGTGGGACCGAGTCGGGCGACGCTGTCGACGGCCGGGCCGGGCGAGGTGCGCACGTCCCCAGCGGGCTGCGGACCAGCAGCCCCGAGCGGCGTACGGCCTCCAGATGACGGCCCCGGGCCACGAACGTGACCTCGTGGCCCGCCGCGGCCAGCCGCGCTCCGAAGCAGCCACCGACTCCACCGGCTCCGACAACCGCGACACGCATGGGTGACCGCCTCCTCGTCAACTGTTCCGAGGATGATGGCGATCGGCCCCGGGCCGGTCACCGCGTAGGCTGCCCTCGGCACGGAAACGGCTGGGTGGGGGATCACATGACGGCTGGAACGGTCCCGAGGTGGGCATCGGCTCTCGATTCGGTGGTGGTGTACGCGCAGGGCGCGCTCTGCCGCCGCCTGGCCCGGGGCACGGTGCCGGAGGGCGGACGCGTGCGGGTGGCGGGACTGCCCCGCTCGCTGGACCCGGGCTCGTTGCGGGCCCGCGTCGCCGGAGCGTCCGGGGTGCGCGTCACCGGGGCCCGGGTGGAGGTGGAGGCCGAACTCCTCGGCACGGAAGCGTCCGACGAGTTGCGGCGCGAAGAGGAGCGGCTGCGCGACGACTGGGCGGCGGCGCGGGACCGCCGGGACCGGCAGCTGGGTCTGATCGAGGAGGTCGGGGCGCTCCGTCCGGTGCCGCCGGCCCGCAGGCGGGACGACCCGCATCGCCGTACCCCGGTCGACGCGTGGCTGGAGCTCTCCGAGTTCGTCGACGAGCGCCTGACCGGACTGCACGGCAGGCTCCGTGAGCTGGAGGAGGAGCTGCGCCGGGTCGAGCACGAGCTCACGGTCGCCGTGGACAGGCTCTCCCGTGCCTCCACCGACGCGCCCTCGGCACCGGTGGCCGGCTCGATGTGCGCGGTCCTGACGCTGGACGGCGCGGACGGCGCGGAGGTGGAGCTGGAGGTGGAGTACGGGGTACCCGGCGCCGCCTGGGTGCCCGCCTACCGGCTCACCCGCCGGGAGGGCGAGGACGACGGGTCCCTGGTGCTGCGGGCCTCGGTCGCCCAGCGCACGGGTGAGGACTGGACCGGTGTGCGCATCGCCCTGGCCACCGCCGATCTGCGCCGTCGCACCGACCTGCCCCGGCTCCGCTCGGTCCGCGTCGGACGCGGTCAGTCCGCCCCCGCGCCTTCGGGCTGGCGTGAGCACCCGGCGGGGCTGACCGATCTCTTCGCCGGTTACGACACGGCGGGTCCCCGCCCCGGCACGAGGGCCGCGCCCGGGGCTGTGGCCGGTGCCGCGGCTGCTCCCGTTCCCCCACCGCCGCCCGTCCCGCTCCCGGAAGGCGCCTCCCCGGCGGCCTTCGGCGGCGCCGTGGCGCCGGCCCGGGCCCGGCCGGGCGGCGGGCCGCGTACCGCCGCGCGGCCCGCCGCGCCCGGCGCCGCCCCGGCCGCTCCCGCGGCCTTCGGGGCGGCTCCGCCGCCGCCCGCCGCGTCCTCGGCCCTCGCGGCGTCCGCGCCGCCGGTGCCCGTGGCCGGTCCGCCGCAGCCGGACGGCGCCGAACTCGACTACTCCGCGCTCGTCCTGTGCGGCCCGGACGAGCCGGGCGGCCGCCGGGGCAGGCTGTTCCCCGGCTCCGGCTCCGGCTTCGACCCGGTGACCGCCGAGTACCGCCGCCGCGCCGAGACGGTGGGCGCGCTGCCCCTTCCCGGACACGCCGTGCGGCCCCGCGAGTCGGCGGGTTCCTTCGACCACCGGTTCGATGCCGCCGCCCCCGCCGACATTCCCTCGGACGGCACCTGGCACACCGTCACCGTCGGCGAGATCCCGGTCGGCCTGCGCACCGAGTACATCTGCGTTCCGTCCGTGGAGCAGACCGTGTACACGACGCTGGTGCTCTCCAACGCCACCGATCAGGCCCTGCTGGCGGGCCCGGTGGAGGTCACCGTGAACGAGGAGTTCCTGCTGACCGCCGCGCTGCCCACGCTCGCCCCGGGCGGTGTGTCCCGGGTGGGGCTCGGACCGGCCGAGGCCATCGGGGTCACCCGCCGGGTGAATCTGCACGAGTCGACCGCGGGGCTGCGCAACAACGTCACGGTGCTCGACCACCGCGTCCACGTGGAGCTGGCCAACCGGCTTCCGGTACCCGTCTCCGTGGAGGTGCGCGAGCGCGTTCCCGTCACCTCCGACGCGGACATCCGGATCGAGGAACGAGCCGACTGGACGGCGCCCGAGGGCGGCACCGGCCCGGAGCGCCACGCGCCGGGCACACGCCTGTGGCGGATCGAACTGCCCGCCGGCGGCACCACCGCTCTCGACGGCGGCTACGAGATCCGGATCCCGGCCGGCAAGGCCCTTACCGGCGGCAACCGCAGGAGCTGACCCAGCATGTCTACGTCATCGGAGCTCATCCCCCTCCCCGTCACCGCCGTCACCTGTACGGAGGACCGCGCTCACGTCGAGCGTGCGACCGTGCTCGATCTGAGGGCCGGCACGCAGCGACTGCGTCTCGGACCGGTCAGCGCGCTGGCCGTCGACCGTACCCTCCATGCCGAACTGACCGCCGGCCACCCGGCGACCGTGCTCGACGCGCGGATCGTCCGTAGCTGGACGCCGCGCGGGCCGGGGCCCGCCGACGACGACTCCGCGCCGCGCCGGCACGTGACGGCCCTGGAGGAGAAGCGGACGGCCCTGGAGCAGCGGCGTGACCGGCTGCGTACCCGCCTCGATCTGCTCGGCCGTCTCGCCACCGATCTGCTGCGGGAGATCGGTGAGGGCGCCGGCTACGGAGAGGCGGAAAGGGACCGCTGGGCCCGGGAGCTGGACCGGGTGGACGGTGAACGCGACTCCCACGGCGAGCGGCTGCGCTCGGTGGAGGCCGAGTTGTCCGCTGTCACCGCCGAACTGTCCGAGACCCGGCGGGTCTTGGACCTCTCCGAGACGGAGCCCGCCGAGTTGGTCGGTCACATCGAGCTGACCGTGCGTGCCCCGGCCGCCGGGCAGGCCGGGCTGCGGCTGAGCCATCTCACGCCGTGCGCGGTGTGGCGGCCCGCCTACCGGGCCGTGCTCGACGGGGATTCCCTCACCCTGGACACGGACGCGATCGTCTGGCAGCGCACCGGCGAGGACTGGTCGGACATACGGCTGACCCTGTCGACGGCCCGTTCCGCGGGGGCCGCGGAACCGCCCCGGCTCGGCGAGGACCGGCTGACGCTCCAGGAGCGTTCCGCCGCGGAGCGCCGCACCGTCCACGTCGACCTGCGCGAGGAGGCGGTCGCGGACCTCGGTCCCGTCCCCGTGCTCGGACTGCCGGGTGTGGACGACGGCGGGGAGGTGCGCGTGCTCCACTCCCCCGCGCCGGTCTCCGTGCCGGCGGACGGCCGCGCCCACCGGGTGCCGCTCTCCTCCTTCACCTCGCCCGCGAGAAGTGAGTACACCAGTTCGCCCGAGCTGTCGCCCCTGGTCAGCCAGGTGGTGCGGTGCGACAACCGGTCCGGCCACGCCCTGCTCGCCGGGCCGGTCGACCTGATCCGCGGCAGTGGGTTCAGCGGACGCGGCACCCTGGACTTCACCGCCCCCGGCGCTCCTGTCGAGCTCGCCTTCGGCAGCCGGGACGACCACCGGGTGCTGCGGTACACCGAGGAGACCCGCGAGACCGCCGGGATCACCCAGCGGACCGTCCTCACCCGGACCGTCCGCCTGCACCTCTCCAGGTTCTCCGCCCCCGGCGAGCACGACGACAGGACGGTCGTCGTGCGGGAGCGCGTCCCGGTCTCCGAGGTCTCGGCGGTGGAGGTACGCCTGCGTCGGGACGACTGCTCCCCCGCGCCCGACGCGGTCGACGCGGACGGCATCGTCCGCTGGAACATCCCGCTGGCCCCGGGCGGCCGGCGCACCGTCACCCTTGTCTACGAGGTCTCGGCGAGCAGCAAGGTCACCGGCCTGTGACCCCATGAGGAGGCACCGTTGTCACGTCCTCGGCCCGTCGCCGGCCGTGCACGAAGTGGATTCCGGGGCCGCCGGGCCGGACACGGGAGCGGGGCGGCCGGGCGAGCGCGGACAGGCGACATCCTCGGGCGTGCGTTCGGCTGCGTCTGCCCGGTGAGCCCGGCGGAACCGCCGGGCTCACCGGGCCGTCAGAACTTCGGTGCCGGTGCCTGTGACCGCACCAGCTCCACCGCCTCCTGTTCCGTCTGCACCGAGGGCGGCGAGCCCTCGAGCGGCTGCTGGGCCGTCTCCTTCATGCAGGCCACCGCGATGACACCGACCAGGGCGGCGGCCATCGAGTAGTACGCCGGCATCATGTCCGAGCCGGTCGCACCGATGAGGGCCGTGATGACCAGCGGTGTCGTGCCGCCGAACAGGGACGCCGACAGGTTGTAGCCGACCGACAGGGAGCCGTAGCGCACCGGCGTCGGGAACATGGCCGGCAGCGCCGCCGACATGGTGCCCAGCAGGCAGACCAGTGACAGGCCGAGCATCAGCATGCCGGCCGAGACGGCGAGCAGACTGCCCTGCCGCACCAGCAGGAACGCCGGGGTGGACAGGACGAAGAAGCCGAGCATGCCGGTCATCAGCAACGGCTTGCGGCCGAACCGGTCGTTCAGCCGGCCCACCTGGTTGATGATCAGCATCAGCAGCACCATGGTGGCCACCAGGATCAGCAGACCGTGGGTCTCGCTGTAGTGCAGCTCGTCCGACAGGTACGTCGGCATGTACGACAGCAGCATGTAGTCGGTGACGTTGTACGCGCCGACCAGCGCGATGCACAGCACCAGCGTCGGCCAGTGCTGCCGGAAGATCCTGGCGAGGCCGCCGTGGGCGGTGGTCTCCGCCGCGTTCGCGCCCTCGGTGATGTGGACGTTGCCCTGCTCCAGCTTCAGGTACGCGGGTGTGTCGTCCAGCTTCAGCCGCAGGTAGATGCCGACGATGCCCAGCGGCCCGGCGACCAGGAACGGGATGCGCCAGCCCCAGGCGTCCATCGTGTCGGAGCCGAGCCAGGCGGTGAGGACCGTGACCAGGCCCGCCGCGCCGGTGTACCCGGCCAGCGTGCCCAGTTCGAGGAAGCTGCCGAAGTAGCCGCGCCGCTTGTCCGGGGCGTACTCCGCGATGAAGGTGGAGGCACCGCCGTACTCACCGCCGGTGGAGAATCCCTGCAGCAGCCGGAAGAGGATCAGCAGCAGCGGTGACCAGAAGCCGACGGCCGCGTACGTCGGCAGCGTGCCGATGGCGGCGGTGCCGATCGCCATCAGGATCATCGTCAGCGCGAGGACCTTCTTACGGCCGACCTTGTCGCCCATCGGCCCGAAGACCATGCCGCCGAGCGGGCGCACCAGGAAGGCGACGGCGAAGGTGGCGAAGGACGACAGCAGCTGCGCGGTGTCGCTCCCGGAGGGGAAGAAGACGCGGCCGATGGTGCCGGCCAGATACGCGTAGACGCCGAAGTCGAACCACTCCATGGCGTTGCCGAGCGAGGCGGCCTTCACCGCTCGCCTGACCGCCCGTTCGTCCGTCACCGTGATGTCCGACCGGCGCAGTGGCGGGTTCCGCCGGCGGCGGACGGCGCGGAACAGGGTGGGGTGGCGCCTGACCGCCGCGGAAGGGGGCGTGGGCTCGCTGTCGGTGGGGGACGTGGCCGGGTTCCTTTCCAGGTCATGCCGTAGCAAACGGAACGTACCAGCGTCGTCGGGACGACGCCGGGAAGCGCGCTCGGAGTCGCTTCTTCCCGGTGATCCCCGGGATACGCGGGTGTGAAGGCGGACCGGTTCTCACCCGTGTGCCTCCGCTGCGCTGGTCGCGCGGGCGGACCGGTGATGCGGTGGGAGGACAAGGGCGGAAAGCGCCCGGGGCAGGCCGGCACCGGGGCGCTCGTCCCATCCTCAGGAGGCACTCGTGACCACCCCTCGCCCGATCGTCTGCTCGTCCCGTGTCCTGGCCGCCGTACTGGCCACCGGGACCCTGCTCACCACGGCGGCCTGTTCCGGCACGGACAACAACGCGTCGGCCGGGTCGGAGACCGCCGGCGCGGCCGCGGAGCGGGCCCTCGCGGCGCAGACCGAGTCACCCACGTCCACGCCGACGTCCACGCAGTCGTCACCGACCTCGTCGCCGGCGTCGTCGCCCGCCTCGGAGCTCACCGAGACCGGAGCGCGGAACGCGCTGATCACCGAGGCGGACCTCGAGGACAACTGGACACAGGTCGAGAAGCCGCAGGAGTGGCGGGACTCCCTGCTCGTCGGACAGGTCGACGTGGCCGCGTTCCTCCAGGGGAAGAGCGACGCCTCGGACTGCCAGCAGCTGGTCGACTCGCTGTACGACGAGACCCTGCTGGGCCGCCCGTCCGGGGCGTCGGCGCTCAACGGGTTCCAGGAGGGTGACTCCCGGCTGCTCTACCAGGTCGCCGCGTACCAGAAGTCCGGCCTCGACGAGTCGATGAAGTGGCTGCGGTCGCTTCCCGACACCTGCGACCAGTTCACTGTGAGCGGCGGTGACAGCGGTGACCGCACCGTCCAGGTCGTCGAGATGTCCCTGCCCGAGGAGGGCGACGCACGGCAGGGACTGACCGTGACGGTGAAGGGCGACAGTGGGGGTGAGCCCGTGACCCTCACCATGGACGTGGCCGTCGTCCAGATCGGCGCGAACGCGATCACGGTCACCAACGGCGGACTCGACGGTGCCGACCACAACGCCACCTCGGCCGCCGTCGAGCAGGGCACGCCGCGGCTTCAGGAAGTCCTCGCCGGCCGCACACCGACGCCCACTCCCAGCGGAATCGAGTGACCGCGGGACCGGAGAGGTGACCGGGCGTGCGGAGAGACCGTGGGGGGCGGCCTGTGCACTCGCCCGGATCGCCCGACGGTGCTGGGCCACTCGGCCGCACGCGGTGTCATGACAGCAGTCGTTCCCCTCGAAGAGAGAGCTGTCATGAGGTTCATACGGCACGTCTCCGCCCGGCGGTCGCTGCCCTGGCCGTCCTCGTCCCCGCCGCTGCCCTGGCCGTCCTCGTCCCCGCCGCGGCCCTGATGGCCGCCGGCCCGTCCCCGGCGTCCTGGAGCGGCGGGAGTGCCGGGTCCCGCGCGGGCACCAGGCCGGCCGTCGTGCCGGTGCACGGCGCCTGGGCGGACGACCCGGGCCGGGACGAGGTCATCCGGAGCCTGCGGGCGGCGCGCGGCTCTCGTCCCGCCCTCGCCGCGACCGGCGCGAGCAAGGGGGCCGCGGCCCTCGGCGGCGTGGCGGTCCTGGCCGTCGCCGGTGGCACGGCCCTCGTGGCCCGGTCCCGCCGCACCCGACCCGGAGCCGGTGTTCGGGCGGCGGCCCTTTGCTACTTGGGGGTAGGAACACGACTCCTCTTGCTATACAGTTCGTCAGCAAGGCGGGATGGTTACCCGCGGTAATACTGATCGGACTCGATGCGAGGAGCCCTCGGCATGGGGAACAGGACCTCCGACGACGGCGCGGCCCGGCGGCTGCTGGACTCGTCCGCGCAGCTCTCCTACGACCCGCTCACCGAGGTCGACTGGGACACGCCGCTCGACACCGACTTCCACGGCGCCAGTCCGGAGTGGAGCACGCTCTACGGGACGGCGTACTGGGACGAGATGACCGACGCGCAGCGCAAGGAGCTGACGCGTCAGGAGGCGGCGTCCGTCGCCAGCACCGGCATCTGGTTCGAGATGATCCTGCAGCAGATGGTGCTGCGGGACATCTACGCCAAGGACCCGACGGACGACACCGTCCAGTGGGCGCTCACCGAGATAGCCGACGAGTGCCGGCACTCGATCATGTTCGCCCGCGGGGCGAAGAAGCTCCGGGCACCGGCCTACCGGCCGCACCGGGTCGCGCTCGAACTCGGCCGGTTCTTCAAGACCGTCGCCTTCGGTGAGGCCGCGTACGCGGCGATCCTGGTCGCCGAGGAGGTCCTCGACGTCATGCAGCGCGACTGGATGCGCGACGAGCGGGTCGTGCCCTTCGTCCGCACCATCAACAACATCCATGTCGTCGAGGAGTCCCGGCACATGAAGTTCGCCCGCGACGAGACACGCAGGCACCTCGCGCGTGCCGGACGGCTGCGCCGCCGGATCCACGCCCTGCTGATCGCCGTCGCGGCCTACGTCATCGTCACCAGCATGGTGAACCGTAAGGTCTACGCGAACGCCGGCCTGGACGAGGCCCGCGCCCTGCGCGAGGCGAAGGCCAACGAGCACCACAAGTCGATGATGCGGGCGAGCTGTTCGGGCCTGATGGAGTTCCTGGCCTCGGTGGGACTGCTCACCGGGCCCGCGCTCCACTTCTACAAGCGCGCCCACCTCATCTGACGACCCGCACCCTGCACCTGCCCCGGCCTTCAGCGGAGTGGACGACCATGGCCTTCGCGATCACCCAGACCTGCTGCAACGACGCCACCTGTGTGTCCGTCTGCCCGGTCAACTGCATTCACCCCACGCCCGAGGAACGGGCCTTCGGCAGCACGGAGATGCTGCACATCGACCCGAAGAGCTGCATCGACTGCGGTGCCTGCGCCGACGCCTGCCCGGTGGACGCCGTCCTCCCGCTCGACCGGCTGACCGGCGGGCAGCGGGAGTACGCGCGGATCAACGCGGCCTACTTCGAGCAGGACCTCCCCGAGGGGACGGAGCCACCGGCGCGTTCGGGCCCGAACTTCCACGCCTGGGGCGAGCCGTCCTTCGACCGGGTGCTGCCCTCGGACTTCGGGCCACTGCGGGTCGCGATCGTCGGCACCGGCCCGGCCGGCATGTACGCCGCCAAGGACCTGCTGCTGCACACCCGGGCCGAGGTGACGCTCGTCGACCGGCTTCCGGTCGCCGGCGGGCTGGTCCGGTACGGCGTGGCACCCGACCACCCGGCCACCAAGAAGGTGGGCGAGACCTTCGCCCGCTTCCTCACCCATCCGCGCGCACGGACCTACCTGGACCTCGACGTGGGCACCCACGTCACCGCGGAGGAACTCGCCGCCCACCACGACGCGGTGATCTACGCGGTGGGCGCCGCCACGGACCGGCGGCTGGGCATTCCGGGCGAGGACCGGCCGGGCAGCGTCTCCGCGACCACCTTCGTCGCCTGGTACAACGCCCATCCGGAGGTCGCCGCGGACGCTGTCGGCCTGTCGTCCGAGCGGGTCGTCGTGGTCGGCAACGGCAACGTCGCCCTCGACGTCGCGCGGATCCTCGTCTCCGATCCGGAGACGCTGGCCGGCACCGGGATCGCCGGCCACGCGCTGGCGGAACTGCGCCGCGGCAAGGTGCGCGAGGTGGTGCTGCTCGGACGCCGCGGGCCGGAGCACGCGGCGTACACCAGACCCGAGTCGCTCGCCCTGAAGCACCTTCCCGGGGTGGATCTGCTCGTCGACGACCACGATCCGCGCATCGGCGCGGCGATCGACGCCGCCGGTCCGGGGGACAAGGCGGCGGTGCTGCGGGGGGTGCCCCGGGAGGCCGTCGACTGGTCCCTGCCGCCGGGTACGGCGGGACGGCGGCGTATCGTGTTCCGCTTCCTCTCCTCCCCTGTCGCGGTGTGCGGGGGCGAGGACACCCGTGCCGTGCGGGTCACCGGCGGCACCGCCGAGCTGGAGATCCCGGCCGGCCTGGTCCTGCGGGCGGTCGGCTACCGCGGGGTGGCCCAGGCGGGGCTGCCGTTCGACGAGGCCACCGGGACCGTGCCGCACCAGGGCGGCCGGGTGACCGGCAGGCCCGGGACGTACGTCGTCGGCTGGATCAAACGCGGGCCGTCGGGAGGCATCGGCGCCAACCGCGCCTGCGCGGCCGAGACCGTCGGCTCCCTGCTGGCCGACGCGGTGGCGGGCACCCTGCCCGCACCGGCCGGCGGGCCGAAGGCGTTCCGCCGCCTCGTACGCCGTCGGCGCCGCTGACTCCCGCACGGCACGGTCACTCCACGCGGTCCTCGTCCCACACGTGGGCGTCGGCGCGGTCGTCGGCGGCGCCGTTGAAGTCCACCTCCTGGCCGGGGGCGAGGCAGATCGTCATGTCCCCGCCGGTGGACGGCCGTTGGACGACGTCCTCGAACACCCGCACGTGGTCCTCGGCGCCCGCACCCGGGATGCCGTGGTCGGCCCAGGAGGAGTCCTGGTCGGTGATGCCGCCCTCCCGCCATTCGTCGTCTCCCTTCCACCGCACGCCGAAGCCCTTGAAACCGGCGTCCGCCCAGGCGCGGAAGCAGCCTCCGGGGCCGTCGCGAGCGTCACGCCGGTGGCGAGGGACAGGGCGGCGACGAGGGACAGGGCGGCGACGAGGGATGCGGTGCGGTTCCCTTTCGTACTTCGTTGCCGAGCAGTGCGCGGGCGCGGGTGAGTGCGCGCCCGCGGGTCGCAGCAGCGGGCGCGGACCCGCGCCGGCCCTCCGACGGGCTCGCCGGCGGCCGGCCGGGACGCGGTGGGGTGAGCCCCTGTCCGGTCGGACAGTCCTCGATGAGGAGGCGTCGGACCTCCTTGACCGTGTCGCCGGGACTCAGCGCGACGGCGGGCCGCCCGGAAGCCGTACAGCCGGTCAGGGCGGTCAGCAGACAGACGCCGGCGAGCAGCCCCCGGCCGGTGTTCACCCCGCCTGGCAGTCGGAGTGCGGGATGGAGTCGGTCTCGTCCGTCCGGCCGGGTCTCCGGGCCAGAAGCGGACACGGCCGGGCAGTACTGCGGCGGTGGGGGCGGTGGCCGGCAGGACGGCGAGAACGACCGAGCCGAGTACGGCGGCCGGGGTGGCCGGGGGGGGCGACGCGACGGGTCGTCCGAACAGGGCGGTCGGGCGGCTGCTCGCGGACCTCCCCAGGCGTTGCCGCGGGCAGACGCATCCGGTTCGGGGGTTCACCCGAGCCGGTAACCGGTCATACCGCAGACGTCCCGGGTGTCACTCGGCGGCGTTCACCCCGTCGCTGTCAGGTCCGGGGCGTTGTGGGCACGGCGGTAGGCCAGCGGGGACAGACCGAGATGGCCGTAGAAGTGTTTGCGCAGGGCGACGGCGTCGCCGAAGCCGCTCGCCGTGGCCACGCGCGCGACGGTCAGATCGGTGGACTCCAGCAGTCGGCGCGCCTGGTCCAGCCGGCACTGCAGCAGCCACTGGAGGGGGCTGGTGCCCACCTCGTTGCGGAACCGCCGGGTGAAGGTGCGTACGCTCATGTGCGCGTGCCGGGCCAGGTCCTCCAACGTGAGGGGTTCGGCCAGCCGGTTCAGGGCCCACTGCCGGGTGGCCGAGGTGGAACGGTCGGCGTCCTTCGGCACCGGGTGCTCGATGAACTGCGCCTGCCCGCCCTCGCGCCACGGCGCGACCACGCACCTGCGCGCCGCCGCGCCGGCCACCGCCGCTCCGTGGTCCCGGCGGATCAGGTGCAGGCACACGTCGATGCCGGCGGCGCCGCCCGCCGAGGTCAGGATGCGTCCGTTGTCGACGAACAGGACGTCCGGGTCGACCTCGACCCGGGGGAAGCGCCGGGCGAACGCGTCGCAGAGCACCCAGTGGGTGGTGGCCCGCAGACCGTCCAGCAGTCCGGCTGCCGCGAGCAGGAACGCCGAGGTGCACAGGCTGACGACACGGGTGTGCGGACCGATCCGGGCGAACGCCCCGGCGACCTCCGCGGGCAGTTCGCCGGTGGCGAGGAGATGCCTCTCGGGCTCCTGGGTGGCGATCACCACGGTGTCCACGCGCTCCAGGAGGGACTCGTCGTCGTCGACGACGATCCGGAAGCCCTCGTGGGTACGGACAGGCCGGCCGCCGAGCGAGCAGGTCGTCACGGAGTACAGCGGCGCACCGGACGGATCGCACGCCGCGTCGAACACGCGCGAGGCGATCCCGAGGTCCATGGCGAGGACGCCTTCGAGAGCGAGAACGGCAATGCGATGCACCATGGCCGGAATGGTACGACAGGTGGCCCTCCGGCCACTCACCCCGTCCGGGGGTACGGGACGAAGCTGGTGACCACCGGGCCCGGCCCGGTCTTCGCACACGCGGAACGGACAGGAAACGAGGAGAGCATGAGCGAGCGCACCATGCGTGCCGTCACCATCGGCGAGTTCGGCGGGCCGGAGGTGCTGACCGTCGGGCGGGTCGCGCGTCCCGAACCGCTGCCGACCGAGGTGCTGGTGCGGGTGCACGCCGCCGGGATCAACCCGGTGGACTGGAAGACCCGCGCGGGACAGGGCATGGCGGGACTGCAGACGCTGCCGCTGGTCCTCGGCTGGGACGTCTCCGGAGTCGTCGAGGAGGTCGGTTTCGGCGTCACCACGCTCGCGCCCGGTGACGAGGTGTACGCGATGCCCTGGTTCCCGCGCCCGGCCGGCGGTTACGCCGAGTACGTGACGGCGCCGTCGCGCCAGTTCGCGCGCAAGCCCGCCTCGATCGGACACGCCGAGGCCGCCGCCCTGCCCCTCGCGGCGCTCACCGCGTGGCACGCGCTGGTCGACACCGCGGGTGTCCGGGCCGGTCAGCGGGTACTGGTGCACGCCGCGGCCGGCGGTGTCGGGCATCTGGCGGTGCAGATGGCCGGGCATCTGGGCGCCGAAGTGGTCGCGACCGCCCGTGAGTCCCGGCACGCCTGGCTCAAGGAGCTGGGCGCGGACGAGACGGTCGACTACACGAGGCAGCGGTTCGAGGACGTGGCGGGCGGGATCGATGTCGTCATCGACCTGGTCGGTGGCCTGGACGCCACCGACGTGCGGTCGGTGGCGGTGACCCGGCCCGGTGGCCTGGTCGTCTCCGTCCCGGGTGGCGTCTCCCCTGCGCTCGCCGCCGCGGCCGGGCAGGCCGGGGTGCGCACCAGCCCGCTCCTGGTCGAGCCGGACGGCGCGGCCCTGACCACCGTCGCCGGTCTGGTCGACGCGGGCGACCTCCGGGTGGAGGTCGAGCACGTGTTCCCCCTGGAGCAGGCCGCCGAGGCACACCGCCGGGGCGAGACCGACCGCACCCGCGGCAAGCTCGTACTGGACGTCACGCGGTGACCCGCGTGCGGTCGACGGGCCGTCGGCGCGGTGTCGGTCACCCTTCCGCGGCACCGGCGTAGTAGACATCCCTGAGAGGGGCACTGGAACGGGGCCCGTCGTCCGGCGACGAGCGCGACGAGAGAGTGGGGAATGCCGCGTGCTGCTGAAGACGTTCCGCTGGGCCTTCGCCGTCACGGGCCTCGGCCTGGTCGCCGGGGTGCTCTACGACGGCTGGACGGCCCTGGGGCTGGTCGCCATCCTCGCCGTTCTGGAGGTGTCGCTCTCCTTCGACAACGCGGTGATCAACGCCGGCATCCTCAAGAAGCTCAACGCCTTCTGGCAGAAGATCTTCCTCACCATCGGCATCCTGATCGCCGTCTTCGGCATGCGGCTGCTCTTCCCCATCGTCGTCGTCGCCGTGAGCGCGCGGCTCGCGCCGACCGAGGCCGTCCACCTCGCGCTCACCGACAAGGACCGTTATCAGGAACTCGTCACCGACGCGCACCCGTCGATCGCCGCGTTCGGCGGGATGTTCCTGTTGATGATCTTCCTCGACTTCGTCCTGGAGGACCGCGAGATCAAGTGGCTCGGCCCGGTCGAACGGCTGTTGGCGAGGCTCGGCCGGATCGACATGCTGTCGGTCTGCGTCGCCCTCGGGGTCCTCCTCGTCACCGCCATGACGTTCGCCGCCCACGCCCACCAGCACGGCGGCGATCACGCCGACAAGGCCCAGACGGTTCTCGTCTCGGGCATCGCGGGACTGATCACCTACCTGATCGTGCGCGGGCTCTCCGACTTCTTCGAGAGCAGGCTGGCCGCCGAGGAGGCCGGGGAGCACGCCGGGCAGCGGTCCGAGGACGCCGGGGCGGGGCCGCCGGCGGTCGCCCTGGCGGGCAGGGCCGCCTTCTTCACCTTCCTCTACCTGGAGGTCCTGGACGCGTCCTTCTCCTTCGACGGCGTCATCGGCGCGTTCGCCATCACCAACGACATCGTGCTGATGGCGCTCGGCCTGGGCATCGGCGCCATGTACGTGCGGTCCCTGACCGTCTACCTGGTCCGCCAGGGCACCCTCGACGACTACGTCTACCTCGAACACGGCGCCCACTACGCGATCGGTGCGCTCGCCCTCATCCTTCTCGTCAGCATCCAGTACCAGATCAACGACATCGTCACCGGCCTCATCGGCGTCACGCTCATCAGCGCGTCGTTCTACTCCTCCGTCCGCCACAACCGCGCCGCACGCCGGTGAGCTCCTCACCACGTCAGCGTCGGCGAACCGCCGGCCGGCGGTGTGCGCCGGCGGTCGGCGTACTCGTCGAACCGGGACACGATCCGGTCGACCACCGGGGGATCCCGCCCGCCGTCACGAGCGCCGCCCCGGTCTCCCGGTGCACCGCGATGTCGTAGCTCGTGCCGGGGCCCTTGGTGGGAACGACGCGCATGACCGCACGGCAGGAGACGGCCACCACCGGCCGCACCCCGTTCCGGTGCGGCGAGGACCGGTGTCCGTCCCTCCCCGGGCGGGACCGTTCCGGAGCGTGGAGGGGGCCGACGTCCCCGGGCTCCACGCCGCGCTGCCGGCCGGGTCGGCCCGGCTGGAGGTGGCCCGCGTCCGCATCGAGGCCGCCGTCGGCGAAGAGGTGCCGGCCGGTCCGCGCCGGGCCTGGCCGGGGGCCCTCGTGAGGAACCCCGTGGTCCCGATGGGCCCGAAGCGGACCGGGCGGGACGGGGACGGCCACCGGCTCGGGCCGGGCGCCGGCCTCATCGGCTTCGGCCGCGTCTTCATCGCCGGCCCCGATCCGGTCGGGCGGCTGCGCACCGGCCTCCCGGCCGCCCCGGCCGACGAGGCCACCTACTACCAGGGAGGCGACGCGGGTCACCTGACGTACCCGGCCTACGCCCACACGGCCTGACACCCGGACGGCCGGGGCCGCATCGAACCGCCCCGGAACGGGCAGATTCGGACCATGTCCATCGACGCGACGGATTCACCCGGAGTGCAGGTGTGTTCCCTGAAGCGGGACACTCCGCAGTCGGTCCCGGCCAACAGCCCCTACACGGTCGTACGGTTCCCGTTCGGGTCCGCGGAGTCCACCGACCGGTTCTCCATGCATCAGGTGAACCAGCCGGACGGGTACGTGGTCACGGACTGGGACTCGGACGACCGGTCCGGGCTGATATGGCCCAGCACGGCCGGCTGGGGCGTCCTGTACGCGATGATCCAGTGGGAGGCCGGTGACTACGACGAACTGCGGGACCAGTTCGTCCGGGATCCACTCGGACTCACCCCGGCACCCAACGACACCACGGGGACGGAGCACCGGCCGCCCAGTCCCGGCATGCAGTGCTGGACGAAGCAGTGGGGCGTCTTCGTCGACCCGGCCGTCCCGCTCGCCGTGCGCGCCACCCATGACGACAGCGTGGCGCGGGACATCGTCCTGGCGGAGTTCAAGCTCGTCGTCCACCAAGCCGCCTGACGGCGCATCCGGTGGGCCGTACTCCTAGCGGATACGGTCTTCCGCCGAGGGTGTACCGAATGCGCGATTCCCTCCTTACGCTGCTCCGCGTCACGGCAACGGCGCACCGAGAAGGGGACACCCATGAGACGAATCGCCGTCACCGGCACACTCCTGCTGGTGGTCACCGCCCTCGCATCCCCGGCGACCGCCACCACCTCCGCCGTCCAGTCCTGTACGAGTCACTCCGTCCCCAGCTCCGGCTACACCCCCACCGACGGCTACGCCCTCGACGACGACAGTCCTGTCCGCAAGGGACCCCACGCCGGTTGCACCGCCATCTGGCACCTTGATCCCGGCGAGCCGATGACCTACTGGTGCTACGTGTACAACGAGGACGGAAACACGTGGACGTACGGCTACGTGGGGGGCGGCCGGTACGGCTGGGTCTGGGACGGTCACCTCGCCGACTACGGTTCCAAGACCCCCTGTTGATCCGCCCGGCGTCCGGTGCGTGACGTCCCGCTCGTGCCCCGCCGCCCGCCGCGCCGGCGCCCACCAGGTCGTGGGCGGCCTCCGGCCACGTCGGGTGCGCGAAGGTGAAGTCCGCCTCGAGCAGCCGGCCGGGGACGACCCGTCGGCTCTTGAGCAGCAGTTCCGTGTCCGGGCGCAGGACGAAGGCGCCCGCTTCCGCCGTCCACCGCGTCACGGGCGGACCCACCGGCATGCGCCACGCGGTGCGCGGGGCGCGCATGAACGCCCGGTGCGGCAGGGGATCGGGGGGCGGCCGGGTTCACCGGGCCGGCGAGGTCGTCCCGGTCGGCCAGGAACTCGACCGCGCGGACGAAGTCATGGTCGTGGACCCACGACACGTACTGGGCGCCGCCCGCGACCGGGCCGCCGAGCCCGAGGCGGGCCATCCGCGACAGGACGCGGCCGACCCGGCCGGTCTCTCCTCGTCGGCCGCCTTCGTACGGGGACGGCGTGGACCGCTCGACGCCCTCGTGGCCGACCGCCTGGATCGTGGCGGTCGGCCTACGCACCGCGCACCTCGTTCGCGGTGGCTCCCCAGGCTGCCGCGCACAGTGCCCGTTCGACCGCGTCGGTGTAGACGGCGGCGGCGAGCCAGGCCCGGGCGAAGTGGCCGGTGTCGGCCGGGAGCAGGCGGCCGAAGGTGTCGCGGGAGCGGTCCGCGGCGGCGGTGTGGAGGTCGTCGAGGAGGTCGCCCGCCGTGGCGAGGCCGAGACGGCGCAGCCGGGTGCCGTCGCCCGACCGGTTCCCGGCGAGGGCGAGGACACGGCGGCCTCCCTGCACCGCCTGGTGGACGCGGCGGCGCAGCAGGTGCAGCGGGGCCTCGTCCCCGGTGGGCACGGCCCGCGCGGGTGGCGCGACCGCGCCGGTGGGCAGGTCCGCGTGCTGGAGGCGGTCCAGACCGAGGTCCACCCGGGCACCGGGACCGGCGGGGTGCTCGGTGGCGAGCAGCAGGGCACGGGGATACGGCCCCGGTGCCAGGCGCGCGACGATCCGCAGCCGGCTGCCCCCGGCGGCGGCGAGCAGGCGGAGGTTGTCGCGGTGAGGGAGTGCGGGATCGTCGTGGGCGGTGGCCAGCCGCAGGGGCAGGCCACCGCAGTCGGCCAGCAGGCAGTCGCCCGTCGTCTCCCGCACCGTGCCCTCGAGGGTCACCTCCAGGAACAGCAGGTCCTGTCCGCCGTTCAGCGCCCGGGCCACCTGCTCGGCGGCGGGTGCCGCCCACAGCCGGTCCAGCGGCTCGGCGCGCCAGTCGGCGCCGGAGGCGCGGACCGCCCGCACCCCCGCCCCCGCGCCGAGACGGCCCGTCGGGGAGACGGTGGCCCCGGACACGGCGAGCCCCGCGCGCGACAGTTCCCGGTGGGTCAGGGCGGTGTCACCGATCCGTACGGCCCGGTCGGCGGCGCCGGTCGCCCGGGCGGGCCCGCCCGGTGCCACGTCCGAGACCGTGTACAGGCGTCCGTCGGCGTCGGCGGTCCAGGTGACCGCGCCCGCGTATCCGGTCGCGGTGAGGACGGGCTCGGAGAAGAGCCCGTACAGCCGCAGGGAGCCGTCCGGGCGGTACGGCTGCCGGACCGTGCCGCGCAGTTCGGTCAGGTCCGGGCCGGTGGCGTGCGGGAGGCGGTGGGTGACGTCCAGGACTCCGGCCAGCGTGCCGGCGAGGTCGGTGAGGCGGTGTCCGGGGTCGGCGGAGCGGGCCGCGCGCACCCCGGTCACCACGGAGACCGCCGCGGCCGAGGCCCGTGGGAGGCCGGCGAGGCGGGCGGTGTGCGCGGCGTGCAGGAGTTCCGCCTGGAGCACGGCGCCGGCGCCGTCGGTGCCGGCCTCCAGGACGGCTGCGGCCGCGTCGAACACCGCCCGTGCGGCGGCGCGTTGTTCGGGGGTGGCGGCGTCGGGCTCCGTCGGCGCCGCCTCCGTCCCGTCCCGCGTCTCCGTGGCCTCGGCTGGGGCCGGGGCCTCCTCGGCGACCGGTGCGGCCGAGGCCGCCGCCGCGCGGTGCAGGCAGTCGGGGGCCAGCAGGCATCCGCAGTGGATGGCGTCCGCGCCGGTCACCGTCCCGCCGGGCGCCCGCAGGACGACGTCGGTCTCGTCGTCGACGGCGATCCGCACGGTGTCGCCCTCCCGGACGGCCGGGCGCGCCAGGAGCTTGGTCACGCCCGCGTCCAGCCGTTTGCGGAGCCGGGGCGAGAGTGCCGCGACGAGTTCGGCGGTGACGGACGGGACGACCGGAGGCAGGTCCGGGCTCATGCGATCTTCTCCCCTACCCAGCGGGCGAGTTCGAGCGGGCTGAGGGCGGCGACGGGCATGCCGGCCTCGACGAGCCGGCCGGCGACTCCCGTGGAGTAGCGGGGCCGGCCCGTGTCGTCGAGGCTCGCGCAGCCCAGGACGTGGCAGCCGGCTCCGACCAGTGCGCGGACCTCGGCGAGCAGACCGCCCAGCGGGTAGCCCTCCTCGAAGTCGCTGACGACCACGACGAGGGTGCGCGACGGTACGGTGACGAGCTCGCGCGCGTGCCGCAGTCCCGCGGCGATGTGGGTGCCGCCGCCCACGCTGACCTCCAGCAGCAGCGACAGCGGGTCGTCCACGTGTCCGGTGAGGTCGATGACCTCCGTGGAGAACGCCAGGAAGTGGGTGGAGAGGGTCGGCACCCCCGCCAGCACGGAGGCGGTCAGCGCGGCCCACACCGTGGACGCCTCCATGGACCCCGACACGTCCGTGACCAGGATGAGCCGCCAGTCGGCGGCCCGGCGTGCCCGGGTACGGAACACCGGGTGCTCGGGGATCACGCGGACCGTGCCGTCCGGGGCGCGGCGCGCGGTCGCCAGGTTGGCCCGCAGGGTGCGGGGCAGGTCCAGTCCGCCGCCGGGCCGTCTGCTGGGGCGGGGCAGGGCGGTGCCGTGCAGGGCGGGGCGCAGGCGGGTGGCGAGCTGCCGGGTCAGCGCGTCGACCAGCCGCCGTACGAGCGGACGCAGTGCGGCCAGCCGGGCCTCGGGCAGTCCGCCCGCGTGCCGCAGGACGGTGCGCAGGAGGTCCACCGAGGGTCGCACGCTGTCCGCGTCCAGCTCGGCGAGGACGTCCCTGCGGCCCGAGGCGGCGGCGGTCGCCAGCACTTCCTCCCGGATGCCGGGGCCGAACAGCGCGGCCAGCTCCTCGGACCACTCCCGCACTCCGGGGTACGGCGCCTGACGTCCCCCGCCGGTTCCCGGGCCCGCGAGGTCCGACCGGCTGCCTTCGCCGCGTCCGCTGCCGTACAGCTCGTCCAGCGCGGTGGCGAGCGGTGACGCGGACGGCGGCAGCCGGTCGGCGCGGCGGCCGAGGAGGAGGCGCCAGCGGTCGGCGGGGGCGAGGGCATGCTCCTCGGCGGCCTCCGGGGCACCGCGCTCCGGCACTCCCTCCGCCGGAGCGCCCGGTGGGGGCAGCAGGCCGAGCGCTCGCAGGGTCTCGCGGGCCGCGAAGTCCGCTGCGGTCCAGGTGGCGAGGGCGGCCGGTTCGACGTCGTCCGTGTCGGCGACGTGCGCGGTGCCGAGGCGTTCCTCGACGGTGGCGAGGAGGCGGTCGCGGGCCGCGGGGCTCAGGGTGTCGAAGCCGCCGCGCAGTGCGGGGAGCCGGTCGAGGAACGCCCGGTCGGGCAGCTCGGTCACCCGGGTGAGCAGGGGATCCAGCGCGGGGGCCGCCGTCTCCAGCAGGGGGCCGGCGGCGGTCAGCAGTCCGCCGAGCCGGGCGGTGAGGGCGGCGCGGGAGCCGGGGTCGGTGGCCCCGTCGACCCAGGAGGCCACGCGGTCGCCGAAGGTGCGGGCGTCCTCGTGTCCGAGCAGCACGCGTACGGCCCCGGCGGCGCCGCGCATCAGCGGGGAGCCGTCGGCGGACAGGCGGTCCAGGGCGTCGGTGAGCCGGATGCCGCCCAGCAGGTCGGCGCGGTGGGAGAGTTCGAGCAGGGCGCGGGCGTCGGCGGGGTCCTCGGACCCGGTCAGTCCGTCGACCTGCCGTACCGCCGCCGTCGTGAGCGGTTCCGCGACGGCGGCGGCCCGGGTCTCGCGGTCCGGCTCGGCGGGGAGCCCGGGGACATGGCCGGCCCGCAGCCGGTCGAGCAGGGCCAGCCCGGCGAGGAGTTCCGGCAGGGTGCCGGCCCGGGGCAGGACGTCGGCGATGTCGTCGAGCCGTTCGTCCGCGAGCCCGGTCAGACCGCACTCCGCCGCCCGTTCGAGCCCTTCGAGGGCCTGTGCGGCGGTCGGCCCGTCCTCGTCGCGTTCCTGGCGGCGCCGTTCACGCAGGGCTCCTTCGGCGGCCTGCGCGGGGGTGACTCCGCGTACGCCGGCCGCGGTCAGCACGGCCGCCGTGGCGGGGGTCCAGCGCACCTCCCAGCGGGAGGTGAGGGCCTCGGCGCCGCCCGCGCCGACGACCTCCTTGACCTCCCCGTAGGGCACGCCGCACACCGTCAGCCGGCGCAGCAGCAGTTCACGGCGCCGGTCGAGGTCGGACCGCAGCGGATCGAGCCGCAGGTCCCGCGCGGGGCCGGGGCCGTCCGTCTCCGGGCCGGGCAGGCCGAGCTGGGCCAGCTCGGCCTCGACCGCGGGGACGAGTCCGCTGCGCGGTGCCCCCGGGGCGGGACGCCCGGTACGGGTGCCGACGAGCACGCGCTCCATCGCCCGTGCCACGGCCCGGCCACGCCCGTACGGCTCGCCCTGCGCGAGCACCGTCTGGACCGCTTCGACCAGTTCGCCGCGGCCCGCCGCGGGCAGGCCGCGCAGCCGGGCGAGGTCCGAGGCGAGCCGGCTGATCTCCCGGGCGTCGGCCGGTCCCGAGGGGTGGCCGAGGCCGCGCAGTTCGGCGCAGACGCGTACGGCCGCCCGGGTCAGCGCCTCCTCCAGCGCGGCCGGGTCGCCCGCCGCGCGCAGGACCATGTCCTGCCACTCCGGGTCCCGGATGCCCGCCGGGTAGCCGGACCGCTCGTCGAGGAGGGCGTAGGTGTACGGGATCAACGAGGTCTTCCACACGGGCCGTTGTCCGTCCGCGGGCGTTGCCGCATCCTCCTCCCCCGCGTCCGGCCGCAGCAGCGCCGGTGCGTGGAAGGCGCCGACCACCACGGCGGCCCGCTCGCCCTGCGCGGTGGCCTCGGCCAGCCGGGCCCGCATCCAGCGTTCGCGCCGCAGGTCCAGCTCCGGTACGCCGTCCGAGGCGACGGCGTCCTCGCGCAGGGCCCACCCGGTGAGCAGGGCGGCCCGGCGCAGGGCCTCGGGCGGGGAGCCGGGGGCGGTCGCCTCGACGAGCCGGTCCCAGAGGTCGTCCCCGGGGCGGCCCGTCAGCCGGGTCCGCAGCGCGGTGGCGAGACCGGGTGCGCCGGCCCCCGTCCCCGGGGCCCGGCGCCCGTCGGTCCAGGCGCGGTCGGCGAGCGGCAGGTCGCAGGCGACCACCGGTACGCCGTGCCGGACGGCCCAGCGCACGGCGGCCAGTTCGGGCGAGAAGTCGGCGAACGGGTAGAACGCCGGTCCGCCGTCGCCGCCCTCGCCGGGGGCGGCGGCGAGCGCCACCGGCGCCCGTGTCTCCTCGTGTCCCAGCCAGGGCAGCCATGGCTGCGTCTCCGCGGGCAGTTCGACGAGCAGCACCTCCGGCTTCGCCCCGTCCAGCAGCGCGGGCACCGCGGCGGCCAGGGAGGGCGCGTGGTGCCGTACGCCGACGAGGTAGGGCGCGGACGGGCCGGTGAGGGCGGCGAGTGCCTCGTCGGGCGGGACGGGCGGGCCGCCCGGGGCGGCGGCCCCGTGGGAGAGGGACACGGCCGTCAGCCCTCCAGGACCGTGCGCAGGTCCCACAGGGTGCGCCAGGTGGCGGAGCCCTGCTCGGCCCGGCGCCGGACGGGGCCGTCCCAGTAGCCGCGCAGCCGGGCGGCGTCGGCGGGGTCGTCCTTGCGGACCACGCCGAGCAGATGGCCGGGCAGCAGTCCGAGGACGTCGCGGTCGCCCGGGAAGTAGGCCGCCGCGAGGGCGAGCGCGCCGGCGACGGACACGGCCTCGGCGGTGCTCATCACCGTCGACGGCCGTTCCACCTCCCAGCCCTCCGTCGACCGGCCCTCGCGCAGGTCCCGGAACGCGGTGACCAGGGCCTCCAGCACGGCGTCGTCGACCTGGAACGGCGCCCCGGCGCGCTCCACGGACGCCCGCGCCTGGCCGCGCACCAGCGCGGTCTCCGCGTCGAGGTCGCCGATGGGGCCGACGGTCTCGAAGTTGAAGCGGCGCTTGAGGGCCGCGGACATCTCGGAGACGCCCTTGTCGCGGAGGTTGGCGGTGGCGATGAGGTTGAAGCCGGGCGCCGCGTGCGCCAGCGCGTCCTCGGTGCCGGCCAGTTCGGGTACGGCGATCCGCCGCTCGGAGAGCAACGACACCAGCGCGTCCTGCACTTCGGGCAGGCAGCGGGTGACCTCCTCGACGCGGGCGATCGCGCCCCGGGACATGGCGGTCAGGACGGGGGACGGCACGAGCGCCTGCCGGGTGGGGCCCTGGGCCAGCAGCAGCGCGTAGTTCCAGCCGTACTTGAGCTGGTCCTCGGTGGTGCCGGCGGTGCCCTGCACGACCAGGCCGCTGGTGCCGCACACGGCGGCGGAGAGCAGCTCCGACAGCATCGACTTGGCGGTGCCGGGTTCACCGACGAGCAGCAGACCGCGCTCGCCGGCGAGGGTCACCACGCACCGCTCGACCAGTGCCCGGTCGCCGACGAACTTGTCCTCGATCACCATGCGGTGCGGGACTCCGTCGGGTGCCCCGGCGCCGTCGGGGAGCTTCAGGGCCCGGCCCCCGCTGCCCATGACGAACGTGACGACCGCACGCGGGCTGAGCCGCCAGGCGGGCGGGCGCGGCCCGTCGTCGTGGGCGGCGAGGAAGGCGAGTTCGGTGGCGTACCGGTCCTCGGGCGGGACGATCTGGCGGGCCGGGGAGGGGGACAGGGTGGTGGTCATCGGCGCGGGTTCTTCCGGGTGCGGGTGGACGGTGGTCATCGGCGGCGGCCCTTGCGGGTGGCGCGGGTGGTGAGTTCCTCGTAGGCGGGTGCGTCGCCGGCGCGGACACGGTCCCAGGCGCGCGTGAACAGCTCGGGTACCGGCAGCAGCGGTACCGCCTGGGTGCGGTCGTGGACCGGGTAGAGGCCCTGCTTCCAGATCTCCACCGGCAGAGCGGGGGACTTCAGGTCGAGCCAGCCGCACGGCAGGAAGAGGGTGCGTCCGGCGCGGGCCCGCTTCGCCTCGACGACCAGGCCGGTGGCGGCCAGTTCGGCGCGGGCCTTCTTCGCGCGGGCGGGCTTCCAGCCGGTCCAGCGGGCGCGGTTGCGGTCCGTCGGGTCCGGCAGGGCCAGCAGTTGCAGGTAGAGCGCCGCCGCGTCCTCGCCCAGCCCGTGGGCCCCGGCGACCTCGGTGACCAGGCCGGGCACGCTCAGGGTCGGGTCCTGGGCGTAGCCGGTGGGTCCCTCGGGATCCGTTCCGGCCGCGAGGGCGCGGGCGAGTTCGTCGCCCAGGATGGTCCGCAGCGCCCGCATGCCGTCGCGCCGTCCGGGTCCGACGATTCCCTCGATCAGTCCGAACAGGGGGTCGTCCACCGTGCCGAGGGCGCTCGTGCGGACCAGGACGGCCTCCTGGTCCCCGTACCAGGGGCGCAGTACCAGCGCCTCGCCGACGGGCGTCAGTCCGTGCGCGTCGGCGCCGCCGGTGGCGGGCAGTCCGTACGCCTTGCGCAGTTCGGCGGCGGTCGACGTGCCCTTCTCGGTCCGCTCCAGGTCGAGGTCGAGCAGCAGTGCGGGGTCCGCGACGCGGCGGCGCAGCGCGGTGAGCCCTCCGGGCAGGGCGGCGCGCAGGGAGTGTCCGTACGGCAGGGAGTAGGCGAGCCCGGCCAGGGCGGCCACGGCGCGCGTCAGGTGGTACCGGCCGGGCATGGCCCGGGGGTCCTCCGCCACGAGGTCGCCGTCCTTGTCGGGGCGCTGCACGGTGGTGCGGCTGATCCAGGGGGTGCGGTGCGGGTTGAGCACTTCCTCGACGGAGTCGGTGGGCAGCCCTGCCAGGGAGAGCTCTCCGGCGAGGTCCTCGGGCAGGCGCACGACCCCGTCGAGGCGCTCGTCCCACACGCGGCCCGCCGCGTCCGTGTCCGGTCCGGCGGTCCACAGGTCAGCGGGGTTCCCGGGGAGCAGCGCGCCGATGAGCGCCAGGCGGTCGCCGGGCTCCAGCGAGCCCAGCAGCGCGTCGCCGAGCTGCTTCTGGCGCGGCTTCAGACCGGTGGCGGCGATCACCTCGTCGGTGAGCTGCGACGGCCGCCCGGCGAGCAGCAGGGCCGCCTGCACCGGGCCCAGCCCGTACCGTGTGGCGACGGCCAGGGCGGCGGGCGCTTCCGGCTGCCAGGGCGCGGCGCCCTTGTCCCGGACCAGGCCGGTCACGGCGGCCAGCGCGTCCGCCGGGAACACCGGCGGGTGCGCGGTCTCCCGCTCCAGCGTGAAGTGCGCGACGGCGCCGAAGGCACCGGCCGGGTCGTGGTCCAGGGCGAGCCAGTTGACCCGTCCGGTGCGGTGGTCGACGTTCTGGCGGCCGAGGACGACGACGGTACGGCCTTCCCGGCGCAGCACCTGACCGACGCGCTCCTGCTTGTCGTGCGGCTCGCTCAGCACCACCTCGCGCAGCGCACCCGCGGGCGTGGCCAGCGGGCCCTCCGTGATCGCCTCGAACAGCAGGAGCAGCGCCCGGCGGTGCGGCTCCGTCAGGGTGGGTGAGGCGGCGCGGTAGGCGAGCGGGCGCAGCGCGTCCAGTACGGACGGCCACACCGCGCCGATACCGGGGACGGTGAACTCGTCGCTGCGCCATCCGTCGGTGACCCCGGCGGGCCGGGACGACGCCGGCAGGGGCTTGCCGTCGGCGGGCTTGCCGGACAGGACGTGGTTCACGGCGCGGATCTGCCGCAGGGTGCTCCAGCTCTGTCCGCCGCCCCACCAGCCGCGCAGGTCGGCGAGACCGGAGGTCGCCTCGCGCAGCGTCTGTTCGTCGCCGTCCTCGGGGCTGTAGTCGGCGAACATGCCCTCGGCACGCCTGCGTTCCGTCCTGGGCCGCTCGGCCGGGGGCGTGACGAAGGTGGCGACGGACGCCGCCAGGCGCAGCACCGCGTGCACGAGGGCGGCGACACCGGTGAGCAGACGCGGCTCGGTGAGGGCGGGCAGGGCGCGGGACACGGCCTTCCGCACCACCTGGTCGGCGGTCGGGACGGCGGGCTTGCCGGTGGTGGCCCCCGCGGGCTTCCGCCCTCCGGCGGTCTGTGCGGAGCCGGCCGGTGCCGCCGCCGCGATCTCCGCCTGCCGCTCGGCCAGTGCCTGCGCGCCGGCGCGCAGCAGTTCCCCGGCCTGTTCGTCGCTCAGCGCCCGCAGGAGCGCCGAGGCGTTCTCGTCGCGCGGTCGCAGCGCGTGCCAGAAGTCGACCGGCGGTACGAGTCGCGTGCCGGCGGCGAACTCTCCGCCGCGCTCCAGCGGTGTCAGCCGGCCCAGTTCCCGCACACCGGTGGTGTCGTCGGTCGTGTACAGGGCGACCTGACGGTAGTGGGCGACGACCAGGGGCTCGACGCCGCCGGGCAGCCGCAGCGCGCCGACCGGGACGCCCGGTATCCGTCCGTCCGCCGCCGGCAGGGTGACGGTCCGGCCGTCCGGCGTGCCGACGGTGGTGCGGGCTTCGTCGCCGTCGCCCTCGGTGCGCACCCAGCGGCCGAGGACCGTGCCGTCCGTGCCGAACGGACTGTCCTCCAGGCCGGGTTGCAGGGGCAGCACCGCGCAGTGCTGCTGGAGCAGGGTGGCGTCGTCGTGGATGCCGGACCGCAGGAACGCGGGCAGCGAGGCACGTCCGTGCGTGCCGGTGGCCGGGTCGTACTCGAGCCACACCTGCCGCGTTCCCTGCCGTCCCTGGCGCCAGTACGAGGTGCCGTCGCCGAGGACGCGGCGCGCGGGCGGCAGGACCGTGTCGCCGGCGTGCAGGGCGCGTCCGCCGGTGACGCGTCCGCCGTCCGGCAGCGGGATCGAGGTCTCACCGGCGTCGCCGCCGCTGTACCAGTGCGGGAGCTTCTCGCCGCCCAGCGGGAACACCTCGGTCGGGCGGGCCGACCAGTAGCCGTACTGCTTGTTGTCCTGCCGCCACATCACCAGCAGTTCGCCGTCGGTGTAGCGGAACGACGGCCGCTGCCAGCGGTCCGGTTCGACGGGCAGCCGCAGGTCGTGCTCCAGCAGGATGTCCTGCGGTCCCACGACGATCGCCTTGTGCCTGCGAGAGAGGATCAGGGCCGGCCAGGCCTCTTGGACGGCGAGGTCGTCCTCGCTGTCGCGCCGGGTCTCGGCGTCGAGTCGGCGCAGCGCCTCGTCGAGGGCGGGCCAGCCCAGTTCGTCCGGGAGGCCGGCGCGCAGGGTGTTGCCGAGCAGCGGTGCGATGTCGAACGCGGCGGCCCGGGCGACGGCCTCCGGGCTGATCCGTGCGGCGATCCTGCGGAACGGGTTCAGCCGCTCGAGCGCCGTGCGGGCGGCCGCCAGGCCGGCCGCGCCGTCCAGCTCGCCGGCGGCGGCGTCGAGCCACTCGCGGAGCACGTCGGCGAGCACGGGGTGGCCGGCGATTCCCTCCAGCGTCCCTCGGCCGGTGCGCCGACGGTGGTGGTTGCCGACGGCGTCGTAGAGCATGCGGCGGCCGTGCCGGTCCGCCGCGACGGCCGTCAGGTCGCGCCGCCCGGGTCGGGTGTCCTCCAGCCACCGGCCGAGGTCGAGGTGGACGTCCGTGCCGGCCCCGGGCGGGGCCAGCGGTACGTCCTGCTCCATGCAGAGGTCCAGCAGGTCGAGGTCGGCGCCGGCGTGCCAGCGGCCGGTGAAGAGGTCGACGGGGCGGCCCTGGCCGCGCAGGCGCGCGGTCATGCGTTCCACGAGCGCGAGGGTGGCGGGCGAGCGGCCGCTGACCGTGCCGCCGTGCTTGCGGTGCAGGGCCCAGCGGGTGAGCCAGTCCGCCGTGTCGACCGCGTCCGCCGTCCCGTCCTCGCCCGTGAGCAGCCGGTCGGCGCCGGTCTCGGCGAGCAGCGCCAGCCAGAACTCGTCGTCCTCGGTGGAGCGGCCGAGACCGGCCGGCATGATCTCCAGCAGCCGGCCGCGTACGGCGGGCTGCTGTCCGGCGAGGACGACGATCGTGGCCCGGTAGGTGTTCCAGAAGGAGGCGGGGGCGCGGACCGCCGCGGGCGACGCGAGCAGGTCCGCGACCAGGGCGCACTCCTCGGTGACCCGGTCCAGGCCGGCGGCCTTGATCAGAACACGGGCGTCCTGGGGCAGCGACGCGTAGGGCGGCATGCCGGCCGCGCAGCGTTCCACGGTCAGCTGCCGGAACTGCGCCCAGGCGTCGGCCGGGGTGAGCCGGGCGGCGAGGGCCTTCACATGTTCCTTGAGGGCCTTGACCGTCAGTGCCCCGGCGAAGGCGAACTCCAGGAACACGGCGCGCTGCCGCTCCTCGTCCACGGTCAGCGCGTGCACCCGCTCCGCCTCGCGGGCCTTGCCGAAGAACGCCGCCGCGTAGGTGGTGTTCTCGTGCTGGAGGAAGACGCGGGCGGCCTGCTCGTAGAAGGTGGGCAGGAAGTGCGGTACGGCCCGGCCGAGGCGCTCGCCGAGCGCTTCGAAGCCCTCCTTCGCGGTGCCGGGGCGGGACTTGGCCTGGCGGGCGAGCCGCTCGACGTCCTTGACCAGCGCCAGCGCGTGATGCCCGTTCGCCGGGTCGTTGACCAGCGCCCACGCGGGGAAGCCGAGGGTCTCCCGGCGCACCTGTCCGACCTCGCGGGTCTCCGGCCCGCGGACCAGTCCGAGGAAGTCCAGGGCGAGGTCCTCCGCCTCGCCGAGCGTGCCCGGCACCAGCCGTACGACCTTCCGTTCGTCCAGCGCGGTGTGCGTGTACGTGCGGACGGTGAGGACGTCGGCGTCCTCCCGGTCGGTGGTGCCCGGGGGCAGTACGGCGCCGGCGTCGAGCAGCGTGGCGGAGGTGGTCTCGTCGTAGGTGAATCCGTCGTACGTCGTCATGCCGCACGCTCCTCGTCCTCGATGTCGCGTCCGGCGTACAGCGCGGCCGCCATGCGCATGCCCTCCGACCAGGCCACCGGCCCGACCCCGCCGAGCTTCAGCACCCGGCCGGCCGGGTCGGTGAAGACCAGGGGGCCGGTCTCCGTCTCCTCGTAGCCGTCGTAGTCGCCGATCCACACCCGGGCCTCGACGGCGTGGCCGTCCTCCACCACGGAGCACACGGCGTGGCCGCCGCGCACGCGGTAGCCGAGCTGGGTCGCGCGGCCGTGCAGGAACCGCAGTTCCTTGAAGGCGCCGCCCGCGTACTCCTCGACGGAGGCGGCCTCGGCGTCGAGTGCCGCGGGCCGGTGCCACACCTCGCGGAAGAGCTGCTGGGCGCGCTGTTCGACGCCGAGCTCGACGGCGAACTCCCGCAGCTCCTCCAGGTCGTCGAGGAGCACGGGGTGCGGCAGGCGGACCAGACCGGGGGTGAGGCGGACGGTGTCGCCGTCGAGGTCGACCAGGCCGAGGCCGCGCTCGGGATCGGCGTCCCGCAGGAATCCGGCCACCGCGCCGTCCGCGCCCGTGACCACCAGGTCGCGGAGGGCGGCCTGCCAGGCGGGGTCCGGCCAGACCCGCGCCAGCACCTCGAACGGCACCGGCAGCGAGCGCACCATCCACCGCTCCGCATCGGCCAGGCACTGCCGTTCGTGCCGCTCCAGCCACTCGGTGAGCTGGCGCAGTCCCACCACCGCCGGATCGTCGGCGATCTTGGACGGTACGGACTTCAGCCGCCGTCCGGCCGCGTTGCGGCACACCACCTTGCCGTCGTCGAGGGCGACCTCGTACCCGCCTGCCGACACCCACCCCATGCGTGCCTCCCGCACCCGCAATGATCAAGTGACGGGAACTGTAGAGCAGGGCTCTGACAACGGGTCCCGGAGTCCTCGTCGCGGGACGGGCACCGCCGTGGCACGGGGCGGTGGAGCGGGGCCATCAGGGTGGTCGCAGGCCGTGTCGGGCGGCCGTACCGGGGCCGGCTGGCCATCCTGGGTCGGTAGCGCGCCCCTTCCGAGCGACAAGGAGCACGGCATGCCCACGGACCCGGTCGGACGATTCCTCGCGGCCCTGGACCCTCACCACCGGGAGGCCGTCAGCGGCCGACCGCGCGAGGAACAGGAACGGCTGGCGGCGGCCTGGGAACGGGAGCTGGAGGCCGACACCGAGCTCGACTCCCTCGACGAGCTGTCCCCGCCGGCGGCGGAGGCCGAGGCGGCCCGCCGCGTCCTGGACCGCGAGCACTAGGGGGTGTCGTCCGGATCCGGCCGGCTCCGGTGAGCGGTGCCGGGGCCCGCGACCCCGACAAGATCCGAACGACACCCCCTGGGGCGTTCCGCGGTCAGTGGTGGGCGTGGACGACGGCGTGGCCCTTGCCGCGGCCGATCATCCACTTGTTGACCGGCGTGGTGATCACGAAGGCGACGGCGAAGCCGCCGAGCAGCGCCGACCAGAACAGTCCGTCCGACAGGTGCGCGTCCATCGCGCCCGGTGTCAGGGCGATGATCGCGTTGTCGACCAGTTCCATCACCGCGATGGAGACCGTGTCGGCGGCCAGCGCCACCTTGATCGCGGCCCGCAGGGACAGGCCCGCGCGCATCACCGCGAAGAGCGTGAAGGAGTAGCCGAAGACGAAGGCGAGGGCGATCGCGAGGATCATGGTCGGTACGTTGCCCCACAGCAGGGCCGTGCCGATGACCATGCCGAGGATCTCGCCGATGGCGCACCCGGTCAGGCAGTGGAGCGTCGCTTTCGTCGCCGTCGCCCAGGACGTGTGGCCGTGCCCGGCGGCGGTGTGGTGCGTGCTGTGGTCCATGGCCTTCGTCCCCATTCGGCGTCCCGGGTGGCCGGTGCCGGCCCACCAGGAACAACGTATACCCCCTAGGGGTATATTCCAAGGATGATCGGCGGCGTGAACAGCCTCATGCCCCGGTGGGCCGCGCGCGTCGCGCCGGACGGCGAGGATCGCCCGGTCGTCCGCCTGGGGGCCTTCGGTCCCCGCGCCGGCTGCTGACGCCGGCCGGCGGGCCCCGCCGGGGGACCCGGCTCAGTTGCCCACGCCCAGGGAGGACATGAACGCGGCCGGGTAGCGGTCGCCGCGGGCCGCGCCCGGCGGTACCGCCTTCTCGATCTCCGCGAGGTCGTCCGCGGTGAGGGCGAGGTCCAGCGCGGGCAGCGCCTCGGTCAGCCGCTCGCGGGTACGGGGGCCGACCAGCGGCACGATGTCCTCGCCCTGGGCGGCGACCCAGGCGATGGCCAGCTGGGCGACGGTGCACCCCTTCGCGTCGGCGACCCGGCGCAGGGCCTCCACGAGGGCGAGGTTGTGTTCCACGTTGCCGCCGGAGAACCGGGGGCTGAGCGCCCGGTGGTCACCGGTGCCGGCGCCGCGGCCGGCCGTCCAGTGCCCGGAGATGAGGCCGCGGCCCAGGACGCCGTACGCGGTCAGGCCGATGCCGAGCTCCCGCAGCGCGGGCAGGACGTCCGCCTCGACCGCGCGGGAGATCAGCGAGTACTCGATCTGCAGGTCGGTGACGGGGTGCACGGCGTGCGCCCGGCGGATCGTCGCCGCGTCGACCTCCGAGAGGCCGAGATGCCGTACGTACCCGGCGTCGATCAGCTCCTTGATCGCGCCCACGGTCTCCTCGATCGGCACCGCCGGGTCCAGCCGCGCGGGACGGTAGATGTCGATGTGGTCGGTGCCCAGCCGGGTCAGCGAGTAGGCGACGAAGTTCCTCACCGCCTCGGGGCGGCCGTCGTACCCGCCCATGGCCGGGGTCGGCCCGCTCAGCATGCCGAACTTGACGCTCAGCCGGTAGCTGTCCCGGTCACGGCCGCGCAGCGCCTCGGCGAGCAGCAGTTCGTTGTGGCCCATGGCGTAGAAGTCGCCCGTGTCGATCAGCGTGACGCCGGCCTCCAGCGCGGCGTGCACGGTGGCGATGCTCTCCGTGCGGTCGGCCGCGCCGTAGGCACCCGACATGCTCATCGCGCCGAGGCCCAGTGCGGAGACGGCCGGACCGTCGCTGCCCAGCGTGCGTGTCTGCATCGTGTTCTCCTTCGTGGTCGCTCCGTCACCCACCTTGCGCCGGTGCCGGGGCCACCGGGAGCGGAGCGTTCATCATGGGAGAGCCGCTCCCTGGATCGGCGGGTGCGCCACGAGGGACCATGAGGTCATGCAACGTGAGGAACTCGCCGACTTCCTGCGCCGCCGCCGCGAGGCGATCCGCCCGGCCGACGTCGGCATCACCGACGGCCCGCGCCGCCGCACCGCCGGTCTGCGCCGGGAGGAGGTCGCGATGCTGGCGGGCATGTCGGTGGACTACGTCGTACGCCTCGAACAGGGCCGCAGCAGCCGGCCCTCCACGCAGCTGCTCGTCGCGCTGGCCCGTGCGCTGCGCCTCTCCGACGACGAGCGCGACCATCTGTTCCATCTGGCCGGTCACCGGCCCCCGCCCGCCGACGGGGTGGCCCGCCTCGCCCGGGCGGGTCTGGTGCGCATGCTCGACCTGCTCGGCGGCACTCCGGCCCTGGTCATGTCCGACCTGGGGGAAGTCCTCGCGCAGAACCGGGCGTCGCTTCTGCTGATGAGCGACCTCACCGGCTTCTCCGGCGACCGCCGCTACATCGTCCACCGCTGGTTCACCGAACCGGCCGCCCGCGCCGTCGGCCCGGCCGAGGAAGAGGAGTACTACGCCCGCCGGCTCGTGGCCGATCTGCGCGCGGTCGCCGGGCGCCGGGCCGGCGATCCCGCGGTCACCGGACTCGTCGACCGGTTGTCGGCCGCGAGCGCGCACTTCCGGCGGCTCTGGGCGGAGCACGAGGTGGCGGTCCGGCGCGCCGACCGCAAGACGTTCCTGCACCCGCGGGTGGGCCGCCTGCTGATGGACTGCGAAACCCTGGTCACCCCCGATCAGCGACAGCAGTTGCTGGTGCTCACACCGGCGGACGCCGAGGCCCGCGAGCGGCTGGAGCTGCTGCGGGTGCTCGGCAGTGAGGAGTTCTCCACGGGCACGCCCGGCCGCTGAGGCCGGCCGCCGACTCGACGCAGAACAACGGAGTCGAGGGCGGTCGCGCCCGCCGGAGGGGATGCCGCGCATGTTCTCGCGCGGAAATAGCCGGCCCTCCTCCCCCGAACTGTCCAAGGCATGGGAGCGCCTCGACACGGATGACGTCCCCGGCGCGCTGCGTCAACTGCGGCAGGCCGGCCCGGCCCCCCTCGGCCAGGTCGCCCTCGTCGTCGGGCGGGCCGCCCGGGCGGCCGGGTTCGACGACCTCCATCGGGCGGCCTCGGCACTGGCCGCGCGCCCCGGCAGGGCCCGCGCGCTGTACGACTAGCGGGTACGCGTGCGTGGAACGCGGCGTGCCCTACCTGGCGGTCCCCGCCCTGCACGAGGCGTTGCGGCCGGCGCCGGCCTCCTCCTCGGTGCTGCGGGAACCGGTGTCGGCGTACGAGGACGAGGGCGACGGGCGGACGCCCGCGGATCCGGCCGAACGGCTCACGGACTTCGTCTCGGCCGTCCGCGGCACACGGCTGCGGGACGACCGGTACCGCCTTCGGTCCTCCGGACCGGTGGCCGGTTCACGGTTCCTCTGACCGGGCCCGGTCCGGTCGGCCGGATCAGGATCTCGTCGACGGCGACGCGGCCGGGCCGGGTGACCGCGCTCGCGAGGTCCTCGCGCATCGACTCGGCCAAGGTCCTGGCCATGTCCCGGACGGCCGGGCCGGTGATGTGACCGGCCGGTCCGGCCGGGACGAGTCCGGGCTCGAGGACGACGACGCGCACGGCCCGGGCACGTGAACAGGGCACCGTCCGCGGCGACATCACGGGAACGGACGTCGCGCTGCCGCTCGGCGGCATCCACCGGACGGCGGCAGCGGTGCCGGACCGGCGACCGCAGGTCCGGCACCGCTGCCTCGGACTCGCCGTCGACGCCCGCACCTCACCGGCCATCGTCAGTCCGGCCGGCCCGCGGGCGGCTCGTCGGCGTCCCCGGCATGGCGGAGGCAGGAGGTGACGACCACGAAGGGCCAGAGGGACTGAACGACCGTCACCACGCGTTCCGCGACGCCCGCCGCGCCGTGGCGGTGCATCTCGACGAGGAACCACGCCGCGCCGACGATCATCGAGGCGGTCGCCACGGCCGAGGCCGCCGGCCGCAACGCCCAGGGAGCGGCACGACCGCCGTCGGCGGCCAGCAGCGGCCACAGGGCCAGGAGCGCGAATCCGACCGCGGCCACCGAACCGTGGCGCAGGGACCCCCCGCTGCCCGGGGCCGGCAGCAGAGCCACCACCAGCGCCGTCGCTCCCCCGCCGGCCAGCGCCACGCGTCCGGCCGTCGCCGCCGCCCGCAGTCCCCAGGCGGTGAGCAGATGGCAGGCGCCCAGGGCGAGAAGCGCCGCGGTCATCACCCAGGATCCCGCGGCTCCGTAGGCCGCCAGGACGCTGATCGTCTGGGTGACGGGGTCGTAGGCGGGTCCCTCCAGTGACGCCGCGATCACCCAGCCCGCGACGAGCAGGACGGGCGCGCACCCCGACGAGAAGAGGGCCCATCTGGGAACAAGCGGCATCGAACCACCATAGAACGCGACCGACCGTCCCCCGGCGGGCATACAGGAAGTGAGGCGCGCCGGGCCGGAGCGTAAGGTGAGTGCCGTCGGTCCGGATCACGCGGAGGGATCACCCATGGGCACGGTCACCACCCCCGACGGCACGACCATCTTCTACAAGGACTGGGGTCCGCGCGACGGACAGCCGATCGTCTTCCACCACGGCTGGCCGCTCAGCGCCGACGACTGGGACAACCAGATGCTGTTCTTCCTGTCCCAGGGCTATCGCGTGATCGCCCACGACCGGCGTGGTCACGGGCGCTCCGATCAGACCTCGGGCGGCCACGAGATGGACACCTACGCCGCGGACGTGGCGGTGCTGACCGGGGCCCTCGATCTGCGGGGGGCCGTACACGTCGGTCACTCGACCGGCGGCGGGGAGGTCGCGCGGTACGTCGCGCGGGCCGAGCCCGGCCGGGTCGCGAAGGCGGTGCTGGTCGGCGCGGTGCCCCCGGTCATGGTCAGGTCCGAGAACAATCCCGGCGGTCTGCCGATCGAGGTCTTCGACGGGTTCCGCACGGCCCTGGCCGCCAACCGCGCGCAGTTCTTCGTCGACGTGCCGTCAGGTCCGTTCTACGGGTTCAACCGGCCCGGCGTGGAGGTCTCCCAGGGGCTGATCGACAACTGGTGGCGGCAGGGCATGGCGGGGGCGGCCAACGCCCACTACGAGTGCATCAAGGCTTTCTCGGAGACCGACTTCACCGAGGACCTCAAGAAGATCGACGTCCCGGTCCTCGTCGCGCACGGCACCGACGACCAGGTCGTTCCCTACGAGGACTCCGCGCCGTTGACGGTCAAGCTGCTGAAGCACGGCACCCTGAAGTCCTACGAGGGGTATCCCCACGGCATGCTGTCGACCCACCCGGACGTCCTCAACCGCGACATCCTGGAATTCATCAAGTCCTAGCGGGGCCCGGCCCTTCGAAGGTCTCCGTGTCGCGGTCCCCGACAGCGCGTCGGAGGTGCCGTACGGGCCGGCGCCCGTCCCGCCCGGGGTGAGCCGGCGCTCACGCCCCCGCCGGCACCGGGCGGCGCAGGAGGTAGCCGGCGGCGGCCACGACGAGGGCTCCCATGCAGGCGATGAACACCAGCCCCGCACCCTTCAGGCCCATCGGTCCGGTCAGCAGCCCCACGCCGATGACCGGCACCGAGATGCCCAGGTACGCCACCACGAACAGCGTCGAGATCACCGCCGCGCGCCGGTCCGACGGGGACGCCCCGCTCACCGCGGACAGCGCGCCGCGGAACGCGAGCCCCTGGCCGAACCCTCCGACGATCGCGCTCAGCACCACCAGCGTCAGCAGGTCCCAGTACAACGCGCCCGCGAGCAGCGCCAGCCCGGCGAGGAGTCCGGCGCACCCCAGTGGCAGTGACCGGACCGGGCCGGCCCGGCCGGCGGCCAGTTGCCCGCCGGTCGAGGAGAAGAAGGCCAGCGCCACGACCAGTCCGCTCACGGCGTGGTCGGTCACGTCCAGGTACCGCGCGAGGAAGGCCGGGCTGACGGAGGTGAACACGCCGAACAGCGCGAATCCCACGAACGAGGCGGTCGCCGCCGGGCCGAACACCGGCCGCACCCGCGGCGGCACGCCGGGCCGCCGCGGCCGTACGGTGTGCGGCGGGCGGCACGCCGCCACGGTCTCCGGGAGCCGCAGCAGGACGGCGGCCGAGCAGGCCACCAGGGCGAGGTGCACGGCGAACGGCAGGTACAGCGGCCAGGGCGCGTACTCGGCGAGGACTCCGGCGAGCAGCGGGCCGCAGCCGAGACCGCCCATGTTGACGGCGGTGGCGACGAACGTGGCCCGGGAGGCTCCGCCGGGCGGTGCCGACTCCATGACGTACGCCGTGGCGGCCCCGGTGAAGAGTCCGGCGGAGAGCCCCGACAGCAGCCGTCCGGCGTACAGCCGGCCCGGCGCGGTGGCGCACAGGAAACAGACGGCGCTCGCGGCCGCGCAGCCCAGGCCCCACAGCAGCACCGGGCGCCGGCCCACGGTGTCCGAGGCGTTGCCGGCCAGCAGCAGTACTCCGATGACCGCGAAGGCGTACACGGCGTAGACGACGGTGACCGTCAGCTCGGAGAAGCCGAACTTCTGCTGGTAGAGGGGGTAGAGCGGGGTCGGCAGCGTGGTGCCGGTCATGCACACCGCGAACACCGCACCGCCGAGCAGACACACCCGCCATCCGCGACGATCACCGGCCATGCCCCGACGCTAACCTCTCACCCGGCCGCGACCCCTTACGGCACGCCACCGGCCGGGTCTCACCGAACCGGTGTCACTGACCGCCCAGGCCGGTCGCCGCCACCGACTTCACGATGTGCCGCTGGAAGAGGACGAACACCAGCACGAGGGGCAGTGCGGCCAGTACCGAGGACGCCATCGTCTGGGCGTAGTTGACGCCGTAGGCGTCCTTCACCGCGGTGATGTGCAAGGAGCCCGAGCCAAGGTCGGGGATGATCCGCGGGCGCTTGAGGCGGGCCGTGGCCGGCACCGGTTCGAGCCACACGGTCTGCCAGATCCCGGTGGCTCCAGTCCACTGTCCCCGCGGTCCGTCTCGAACTGCCAGCGGCCGTTGAGGTTCAGCCAGGCCTCGCGGACGAACTGGGGCCGGGGGTGCTCCGGACGCGGGACGTCCGGGGGCAGGGGCGTGCTCATGCTGCTCCTCATCAGTGCGGGTGCGCCGTGTACGGGGTCATGCGACCATACGATTACATCGATGTAAATGACGGCGGCAGAAAGTTTTCGACGGAACGGTTCGAGCCGCCCGCGGCCCGATCCGGCGGAGCTGCCGTTACGATCCCGGCAGGCAGCGGGAGGGACGAGAAGGGAAGCATGGGCAGGCCCAGGATCAAGGACGTCGCGGAGTACGCCGGCGTCTCGGCGAAGACCGTGTCGAACGTCCTCAACGACTACGAGCACGTCTCCGAGCGGACCAGGACCGCGGTGCGGGAGGCCATCGACGCGCTCGGCTACCGGGTCAACATCGCCGGCCGGCAGCTCCGCCGGGGCCGTACGGGCATGATCGCGCTGGCCGTGCCGGACCTGGACGTCGCCTATTTCGCCGAGCTGGCCCGGCACGTCATGGCGGAGACCGAACGCCGGGGCAGCACCACGCTGCTGGTCGAGACCGGCGGACGGCACGAGAAGGAACTGGCCGCGGTGCGCGGGTTCGACGCCCGGTTCACCGACGGCGTCATTCTCTCGCCGCTCGCCCTGCTCCCCCGCGACCTGGCCGATCGTGACACCCGGCTGCCGCTGGTGCTGCTGGGTGAGTGCAACCTGCCCGGGAGCGCCGACCATGTGGCGATCGACAACGTGACGGCGGCGCGCGAGGCGACCGAGCACCTGCTGGCGCGGGGACGCCGGCGCATCGCGGTGATCGGCGGTGATCTGCGCGGATCGCGGAACACCAGCCGGCTGCGCACGGTCGGCCACCAGGAGGCCCTGGCCGCGGCCGGGGTGGCACTGCCGGAGGAACTGGTCCTTCCGGTGCCCGCGTTCCGCTGGGCCGACGGGGCCGCCGCCGCCCGCGCCCTCATGCGGCTGCCGGAGCGGCCGGACGCGATGCTCTGCCTCAACGACCACCTGGCGCTGGGCGCGGTGCGGGCCCTGCACGAGGACGGCTGGTCGGTGCCCAAGGACCTCGACGTGGTCGGGTTCGACGACATCGAGGCAACCCGGTTCAGCATCCCCACCGTCACCACCGTCGCCCCGGACAAGCGGGGCATCGCGCGGCGGGCGGTGGAGCTGCTGCTGGACCGTATCGACGCGGACGGGCCGGGCGGGCCGGCGGTCGACGAGACGGCGGGACACCGGCTGATCGTGCGGGAGAGTTCGGGAGGATGAGGGGCCGGACCGGTCCGGTCCGGACGACGGCCCGTCCGCCCGTGGACACGGCTCCGCTCCGGTGGACGGATGCCGTCGGCGAATCCGTCGGCAGGACGCCGATGGGAGCGGGTCTCCCACCGGAACGGCCCGCCGACGGCGTGTCGCCGGGAGATCCGCTCCCATCGCCCCCCAGGGCTTGCGGCCGGGAGCGGGCTGGCGGATTCGCCGACGGTGGCCGGTGGAGGGTGCGGGGCCTGCGGGGCCTGCGGGACGACACTTCCGGTGATGGTCCCGGTGCCGGGCGCCGTGCGGGCCGGTGAGGGGCGTGGGGGCGTTCTCGACACGCCCCCTGTTCGCGCCTTGTCAGTGTTGCGGGACGGCGTGTATAACGTTGTAAAACTTGAGCCCAGCGGCTCGGCGCACGGCTCATGGTGACGGCGCGTATCCGCACCGACCAACCGAGTCGGGCCGCTCACGAAGGGATTGCCGTGCGGGTCAGCCTCAAGGACGTCGCCGCGCACGCGGGGGTCTCCATCAAGACCGTCTCCAACGTGGTGAACAACTACCAGCACGTCACCCCGGCCATGCGCGAGCGTGTCCAGCGGTCCATCGACACGCTCGGTTACCGGCCCAACCTCGCCGCCAGGCACCTGAGGAAGGGGCGTACGGGCATCATCGCGCTCGCCCTGCCCGAACTCGGGAACCCCTACTTCGCCGAACTGGCCGCCTCCGTCATCGACGCCGCGTCCGAGCACGACTACATCGTGCTGCTCGACCACACCGGGGGCATGCGCGAGCAGGAGCTGCTGGTGAGCCAGGGCTTCCGGGCCCGGGTCATCGACGGGCTCATCCTCAGCCCCATCGAGCTGGAGACCGAGGACCTGCGCGACCGCGCCGAGGACGTGCCGCTGGTGCTGCTCGGCGAGCGGGACTACGACCTGCCGTACGACCACATCGCCATCGACAACGTGGCCGCGGCCCGCGCCGCCGTCCGGCACCTGATCGGTCTGGGGCGCCGGGAGGTGGCGTTCATCGGGGCCCGGCGCGGACGCAGCGAGCCCGCGCAACTGCGCGTGCGGGGCTGGCGCGAGGAGCTGACCGCCGCGGGGCTGTCGGCCGACGAGGGGCTCGTCGCCGCCACCGACGGCTGGGGACACGCCGACGGGGCGCTGGCCATGAACCACATCCTCGACAGCGGACGGCGGCCCGACGCGGTGTTCGCCTACAACGACCCGATGGCGATCGGGGCGATGCGGGTGCTGCACGAACGGGGGCTGCGGGTGCCGGAGGACATCGCCGTCGTCGGCTTCGACGACGTGATCGAGGGACGCTTCGGGGCGGTGACGCTCACGTCCGTGTCGCCGGACAAGGCCGCCATCGGCCGGCTGGCGGTGGAGTCGGTACTCGCCCGCCTCAACGACCGGGCGCCCGAGCCGCAGCGCATCCGGGCGGACCATCAGCTCGTGGAGCGCGAGAGCACGGTGGGCAGGCCGTCGAGCTCCTGACATCGTGGTCCACGGCCGCGCGGGAATCCGCGCGGCCGTGTCCGGCCGGCGCGCCCGTCCGCCCGTGGCACCGCGAAGCGCCTCCGGACGGCGCGGGAACGAGGACGTCATCCTCCTCGTCCCCGCTTTGTCCGGAGGCGCTTTCCGTCCGCCCGGCCACCTGTCGTCCGGTCCGTTCGGCGACAGCGCGCGGCCGGTCCGGTCTCAGCCGGTGTACATGCTTTGACCGTAGCCGCAGCTGTCGTAGTCGATCTGCCGGCCGGCGACGCTGGTCACCAAGCAGGCCTGCCAGAAGAGAAGGCCGTCCTCGGGGAAGCTCTTGTTGAGGTTGGTCCAGCCCTTGGCCTTGCCCAGGGTGTCGTAGGCGACTCCCGACCGGTGGCTGCTGTCATCGCTGTACGACCACACCATGGCCACCGGCAGGTTGTCGGCGCTCAGGTCCCGCACCCAGAACCATTCGCCGTGGGGCTGGAAGCACGCCTCTCCCCCGGCGAAATCGTCGCACTCGTAGTCGTACTGACCGAACGTACCGTCGCTGACATCGCTCGTGGCCTGCCAGCCGTCGGCGGCAGAGGCCGGCGACGTCGCGATCCCCAGTACGAGGGCGGCACCGGCCAGCCCACTCGCGAGAACTCGCCCCATGCGCATCCGTCTTTTCCTCTCCTCTGGTGAACATGCCTGTGCTGACGCCGGGATGGTGTTCCGGGACTGGCTCCCCCGCCTCGCCGGTCAGCAGTGCCGATCCTGTGGGCCTGAGGACTCACCGGCAATGACAGTCGGCTGTCCCGGACAGGCCGGCGCCTGTCCGGGCCGGTCACAGCCCTGTCCGGGACAGGCGTCCGGCCGTGCGGCCCCCGCTCACCCGGCGAGGACCGGCGCGAGTGACAGGTCCGCCTCCGCGCACCGGGGCCACGTCACGACGGCCGGCCGCGCGCACACCCCGTTCTCCGCAGAATGCGCTTGCGGTGCCACTCACGCTCCCCGCGTTCGCTTCGCACCTTGTGCACAAGGGGTTTACAGCCCTCTTCCAACGATGTAAAACCTCCTTGCGGCGCACCGGACGCCGCTTCGCACAGGGGGAGCAGCTCCACGTCTGCGCGTCCTTCGGCTCCCCAGTTCCCTTTTCAGCGTCACCCGGATCGGGGTCACCATGCAGCGCACCACTCACCGTTCTCACCTTCCCGCCCGTCCCGTTGTCGTGGCCTTGGCCGCCGCCGTGGCCCTGACCGCCACCTCCTGCGCCAAGTCGGAGGACGACGCGTCGGACGGCAAGAAGTCCCCGGCGGCCGCCGCCGACGCCGAGCAGAAGGTCGTCACGCCGAAGCCGGGCAGCGAGACCTGCACCATCGACGCCTACGGCGGCGAGAAGATCGACCTGAAGGACGCCACCGTCGGCTTCTCCCAGTCGGAGAAGGAGGCCAACCCGTTCCGCATCGCGGAGACGCAGTCCATCAAGGACGAGGCGGCCAAGAGAGGCGTCGAACTGCTCACCGCCAACGCCCAGTCGCAGTTCTCCAAGCAGATCAGCGACGTCCAGACCCTGCTCACCAAGGGCGTCGACCTGCTGGTGATCGCCCCGCTCAACTCCGACGGCTGGGACCCGGTGCTGCAGGCCGCCGCCGCGAAGAAGGTCCCGATCGTCACCATCGACCGCAAGATCAACGCCACGGCGTGCAAGGACTACGTCTCCTTCATCGCCTCGGACTTCGTCGAGCAGGGCCGCCGCGCCGCCGACCAGATGATCGAGGCCACCGGCGGCAAGGGCGAGGTCGCCATCCTGCTGGGCTCGGCCGGGAACAACGTCACCACCGAGCGCACCAAGGGCTTCAAGGAGCGCGTCGCCGAGAAGGCCCCCGACCTGAAGGTCGTCTTCGAGCAGACCGGTGACTTCACCCGTGAGAAGGGCCAGCAGGTCACCGAGCAGCTCATCCAGTCCAACCCCGGTATCAAGGGCGTCTACGCGGAGAACGACGAGATGGGCCTGGGCGCGGTCGCCGCGCTGAAGGGCGCCGGCAAGAAGGCCGGCGACGTCAAGATCATCACGGTCGACGGTACGCGCAACGCCGTCCAGGGGGTCGTCGACGGCTGGATCAGCGGTGTCGTCGAGTCCAACCCGAGGTTCGGCCCGCTGGCGTTCCAGACGCTGGACACCTTCACCCAGGGCAAGGAAGTCCCCCAGGACATCGTGATCCAGGACAGCGCCTACAACGCCGGCAACGCCGAGCAGGACCTCGGCAAGGCCTACTGATCCGCTCCGGGGCCCGGACTCCGGGCCCTGTCCGTCCGTCACCACTTCTTCCTGGAGGCACAGGTGGCTCCCCCCGCCGAAGTCCTCGCCGTCCGCGGACTGAGCAAGTCCTTCCCCGGCGTCCGGGCCCTGGACGACGTGGACCTGACCCTGCACCCCAGTGAGGTCCACGCCCTGATCGGCGAGAACGGCGCCGGCAAGTCGACCCTCATCAAGCTCCTCACCGGGGTCTACCGGCCCGACGCCGGTGACATCGTTTTCCAGGGCCGTGAAGTCTCCTTCGCCACACCGCTGGAGGCCCAGAAGGCCGGCATCTCGACCATCTACCAGGAGGTCAACCTCATCCCGCTGCTGAGCGTGGCCCGCAACCTCTTCCTGGGCCGCGAACCGCGCACCCGTCTCGGCCTGCTGGACTTCGCCCGCATGAACCGGGAGACCGAGGAGGCGCTGAGCGCCTACGGCGTCCGGGTGGACGTCCGCCGGCCGTTGCGCACCCTCGGTGTCGGCGCGCAGCAGATGGTCGCCCTGGCGCGTGCCGTGGCGAGCGAGGCCCGGATCGTCATCATGGACGAGCCGACCTCGTCGCTGGAACCGCGGGAGGTCGAGACGCTGTTCTCGGTCATCCGCCGGCTGCGTGACGAGGGCATCGCCGTCGTCTACGTCAGCCACCGTCTCGACGAGCTGTACGCCGTGTGCGACACGGTGACCGTGCTGCGCGACGGCCGTCGCGTGCACCACGGGCGCCTCGCCGACCTCGACCGGCTCTCCCTGGTGTCGACCATGCTGGGCCGGGAGCTGGGCGAGGTCCGCCAGGAGGGCCTGACGAAGTTCACCGGCGACCACCACGCGGCCGGCAGCCGGCCCGTGCTGGAGGCCCGCGAACTGACGGTGCCGCACAAACTGAACGAGGTGTCCGTGAGCATCCGTCCCGGCGAGGTCGTCGGTCTCGGCGGGCTGCTCGGCTCCGGACGAACCGAGACCGCGAAGGCCATCTCCGGTGCTCTCGGCACGAGTTCGGGCAGTGTGACGGTGGCCGGGGTGCCGCTGCGCGGCGGCTCCACCCCGGCCGCCATCCGGGCGGGCATCAGTCTGCTGCCGGAGGACCGCAAGAGCGAGGGCATCGTGCCCGGTCTGTCGGTCCGCGAGAACATCTCGCTGGCCGTCCTGCCCCGGCTCTCCCGCTTCGGCCTGGTCTCCGAGGCACGCGTCGACAGCATCGTGGACACCTTCATCGAGCGGCTGCGCATCAAGGCGTCCTCGCCTCAGCAGAAGGTCGGTGAACTGTCCGGCGGCAACCAGCAGAAGGTGCTGCTCGCCCGCTGGCTGGCGATGAACCCCAAGGTCCTGCTCCTGGACGAGCCCACCCGGGGCATCGACGTCGGCGCCAAGGCCGAGGTGCAGAAACTCGTGGACGAACTGGCCGCGGACGGCCTGGGCGTCCTGCTCATCTCCTCCGACCTGGAGGAACTGATCGAAGGGTCCGACCGCGTGGTCGTACTGAAGGACGGTGCGGTCGTCGGCGAGCTGACCGGCGACGAGGTCACCGAGGACAAGCTGATGCGGACCATCGCCGGGCACGCCCCGGGCCGGGACGCGGTCGAGGGGGCGGCCACCGATGGCTGAAGCCGCCCTCAAGACCGTCCCGCTGGACAGAACCCGTGTCCTGCAGTGGCTGCAGACGTACGGCGTCTACGCCGGCGTGGCGCTGCTGCTGGTCGTCAACATCGTCGTCACCCCGCACTTCCTGTCCGCGGAGAACTTCCGCACCCAGGCCGTGCAGGTCGCCCCCGTCATCATCGTGGCGCTCGGCATGGCCCTGGTCATCGGCACCGAGGGCGTCGACCTCTCGGTCGGTGCCGTGATGGCGCTGGCGGCCTCCGTGACGGCCCTCTACCTCGGCTACGGGCTCGTGCCGGCGCTGCTCGTGGTGGCGGTGTTCGCCGCCGCCGTGGGGCTGGCCAACGGAGCGCTGGTGGCGTTCGTCGGGGTGCAGCCGATCGTGGCGACGCTGGCGCTCATGGTCGGCGGCCGGGGTCTCGCCCTGGTGCTGCTGCCGCAGCTGGAGGACCTGCGCAACCCGTCGCTGGCCTCCCTGGGGTCGGGTGACGTGCTGGGCGTCCCGTATCTGATCCTGATCGCCGCCGTACTGGCGCTGCTGGTGGCGTTCGTCGTCCGCCGCACCACCTTCGGGCGACAGCTCCTCGCCGTCGGCGACAGCCGTCCGGCGGCGCAGCTCGCCGGGCTGCCGGTGCGCCGGGTGCTGATCGTGGTGTACGTCGTCTGCGCGCTGCTCGCCGCCGTGGCGGGCGTCCTCGCCACCGCACGGCTCCAGGCCAGCGACCCGACGTCGCTGGGCAATCTGATGGAACTGTCCGCCATCACCGCCGTCGTGGTCGGCGGGACACCGCTGACCGGCGGCCGGGTGAACATCGCCGGCACCGTGGCGGGAGCCGTCCTCATCCAGTTGCTCACCGCCACCCTCATCAAGCACGATCTGCCGCCCTCGTGGACCCAGATCGCGCAGGCCATAGTGATCGTGTGCGCGGTCTACGCGGCACGGGGACGGGGGAGGCGATGACCGTCACGAAGACGGACGCCCCGGTGACCGCGGCGGGTGACGGCAAGCCGTCGGTGGCCGGCGGGCCCGTGGGGTCCGCGCGCTCCGAGCGGGTGAGCGCGCTGGTCCAGCAGCACGGCGCGCTGGCGGTGCTGCTGGTCGTCTCCCTAATGGCGTCGGTCGGCTTCGACTCCTTCGCCACCGGCGACAACGTCAGCAACATGGCGACGAGTTCGGCGTTCCTGGCGATCGTCGCGCTCGGCAT
This sequence comes from Streptomyces sp. NPDC051740, assembly GCF_044453165.1. NCBI lineage: Bacteria > Bacillati > Actinomycetota > Actinomycetes > Kitasatosporales > Streptomycetaceae > Streptomyces > Streptomyces sp. NPDC051740. Next base: position 156,221 of record NZ_JBITCL010000003.1, read on the forward strand.
GACCTTCGTGATCATCACCGGGGGCATCGACCTGTCGGTCGGCTCGCTGTTCGCGCTGGGCGGGGTCCTGGCGGCCTGGGGTTCGCGGCACGGCACCCTGGTGGCGCTGCTGCTGCCGCTGGTGGTGTGCGGGGCGATCGGTGTCGTCAACGGGCTGCTCGTGGCCCGCTCCCGGCTGGCGCCGTTCATCGTCACCCTGGCGGCCATGCTCGGTGCGCGCGGTCTGATGCTGGCGCTCACCGACGAGGGCGCCGACACGTACCTGATCGGCAAGGGTTCGTTCCTGGCCGAACTCGGGCAGGGCACGACCTTCGGTCTGGGCAATCCCGTGTGGATCACGCTGGCGCTGTTCGTGGCCGGGGCCGTCGTGCTGCGCCGTACGCGCTTCGGACAGCATGTGTACGCGGTCGGCGGCAACGAGGACGCGGCGGCGCTGATGGGCGCCCCGGTGGCCCGTACCAAGATCCTCGTCTACACCCTGTCCGGGGTGCTGGCGGGACTGGCCGGCGCGCTCAACGCGGCCTGGCTCGCCTCCGGGGTGACCATTCTCGGCAACGGCATGGAGCTGGACGCCATCGCCGCCGTCGTCATCGGCGGCACCCTGCTCACCGGCGGGCTCGGCTACGTCAGCGGCTCGCTGGTCGGTGTGCTGCTGCTCAGGGTGATCCAGAACGTCATCAACCAGGTCGGTTCCCTGGACTCCTCCTACCAGCAGGTCGTCAGCGGCGCCTTCCTGGCCGTCGTCGTCATCGCCCAGACCTGGCTGGGCCGCCGACGGCAACTGCTGTGAGGCTCCGGACGCGGGGGGGGGGGGGGGGGGGGGGGGGGGGCGGCCCCGCGGGGGGGCGCGGCGGGGGGGGGGGGGCGCGCGGGGCCGCGGGCGGGGGGGGGGGCGCC
>NZ_JBITCL010000003.1:157123-172949 GCF_044453165.1 Streptomyces sp. NPDC051740
TACGCCGCCCCCCGGGCGCGGCCCCCCGCCCCCCCCCCCCCCCCCCCCCCCCCCCCCCCCCCCCCCCCCCCCCCCCGCGCCCGGCCCGCGCCCCCCCCCCCCCCCCCCCCCCCCCCCCCCCGCTTCTCGCACACGCACGTCTCCCACCCCCTCCCCAAGGAGTGACGATTCGTCGAGTACAGGCCCCATGTCTGCCCCGCCCCCGGTTCGGACGGTGGTGGCTCACCGCTGTGTCGGCCGTGCTGGCCCTGCTCGCCGGCACGGCCCTCACCGGCTTCGGCATGGCGACCGCGGCGCGGAGCGCCGCGGTGTCGGCCCGGCGGAGCCGGACGGTGCGGCCGCCTGGAGTGAGACGGGGAACGGATGTTCCCGGCGACAGGCGATACGGCTCGTTCGTACGGTCCCCGCATGCAGCTTCGGTACGCCTTCAGGTTGTACCCGGACACCGGTCAGCAGATGGCGTTGGCCAAGGCGTTCGGGTGTGCGCGGGTGGTGTTCAACGACGGGGTGCGCGCCCGCGAGGACGCCCGCAGGGCCGGGCAGCCGTTCCCGAAGGCCGGAGAACTGTCCGTGCGTCTGATCACCGAGGCCAAGCGGACAGCGGAGCGGTCCTGGCTGAGTGAGGTCTCCGCGGTGGTGCTCCAGCAGTCCCTGCGGGATACCGAGAGGGCGTACCGCAACTTCTTCGCCTCCCTCAAGGGCACCCGAAAGGGCCCCAGGATCGGCCCGCCTCGCTTCAAGTCCCGCGAGGACACGGGGCAGTCGATCCGGTTCACCGCCAACGCCCGCTGGAGCATCACCAGCAGCGGCCGGCTGAACCTGCCGAAGATCGGCGCGGTGAAGGTGAAGTGGTCCCGCACCCTGCCCACCACCCCCACTTCCGTCACCGTGATCAAGGACGCGGCCGACAGGTTCTTCGCCTCGTTCGTCATCGATACCGACCCCGCCGCCGACGCCGTGCGAATGCCCGACACCGACCGCACCATCGGCATCGACCTCGGCCTCACCCACTTCGCCGTCCGGTCCGACGGCACGGAGATCGACTCCCCGCGCTTCCTACGGCGCGCGGAGAAGAAGCTGAGGAAGGCCCAAAAGGAACTCTCCCGCAAACAGAAGGGAAGCAAGAACCGGGACAAGACCCGTCTGAAAGTCGCCCGTGCCCACGCCAGGGTCACCGACGCACGCCGCGAGTTCCACCACCGGCTCTCCACCAGGCTGATCTCCGAGAACCAAGGGATCGCCGTGGAGGACCTGTCGGTGAAGGCTCTGGCGCGCACCAGGCTGGCCAAGTCCGTGCACGACGCCGGATGGTCCTCGTTCCTCAGCATGCTGGAATACAAAGCGGAACGGTACGGCCGGACCCTGGTGAAGATCGGCCGGTTCGAGCCGACCTCCCAGACCTGCCACGTCTGCGGCACCGTGGACGGTCCCAAACCCCTGAACATCCGGGAATGGACCTGCACGGCCTGCGGCACCGTCCACGACCGGGACCACAACGCCGCGATCAACGTCAAGACGGCCGCCGGACTGGCGGTGTCGGCCTGCGGAGCGCCGGTAAGACCAGGAGCAATCCCGGCACAGCGCGAAGAAACAGGAAGCCACGGATTCCCGACCGAACCCCGTGCCACGTAGCGGCACAGCGACGATCGAGAAGGCCAGAATCCTCGGGCTTCAGCCCGAGGTGCAGGTCAATCCTTCGAGTCGCGGAACTACTGCTCCGGCGCGTATCTGCGGCACCGCAACTCCTGTGTGTACAAGGAGGGCGGCAGCGGCGACCTGTTCCGTGCCGACGCCACCCTCTGCCCGGTCCGGGGCGCGAACGGCGGGGTGAGACTGTCCGCCTACAACTCCCCCGAGCAGTATCTGCGCCATCGCAACGCCGAGTTGTGGCTGGCCACCCCGGGCGGAACCCACACATGGGACAACCCGCCCTCTTCACCGAGGACACCACGTGGACGGTGGAGGCCCCCTGGGCGCCCTGACGCCATGAGAGACGGGGGGGGGGGGGGGGGGGGGGGGGGGGGGGGGGGCGGGCGGCGCGGCGCCGGGGGCCGGGGGGGGGGGCGGGGGGGCCGGGGGCGGGGGGGGCCGGCGGGCCCGCCCCCCCCCCCCCCCCCCCCCCCCCCCCCCCCCCCCCCCCCCCCCGCCGTCAACAGGGTTACCGCTTCTCCCCGTTGTGGAGCGCGCTCACCTCCTCGGCGGTGAGCGCCTTGTCGTAGGCGTGGACCTGGTCCACCGCGCCGTCCCAGAAGTCGGTGTTCTCGCCGTTCCACTGGGCACGGCCCACGGCGAGGGGGCCGGTGGCGACGTAGGCGGGGCCGGCGGTCGCGGTCGACGCGAGCTCGCCGTCGACGTAGAGCCTGATCTGGTCGGTGGCGTCGTCACGTACGCCGACGAGGTGGTACCAGCGGCCGGTCTCCGGTGTGGTCTCCAGCCGTGCGCGCTGTCCGTCGGGCGTGCTGAAGGCGAACGCACCCTGGCCGTACTGCAGGTAGAAGGGGCTGGCCTGGCGCCGTCCGTCCTGGCTGACGGCGGTGGCGTAGTTGCCGGGCAGGGAGTCGAGGCTGACCCAGGCGGAGACCGTGTAGCTGCCGGTGGTGTCGAGCACCGGGCCTTCGGTCCGGGCGTACTGTCCCTGGCCGTCGAACTTCAGCGCGCTGCCGCTGACTCCGGTGGTCCAGGTGGTGCCCCCGCTCAGTGTGAGCGGCTTGTCGTTCGGGCCGTCGTCCTTCGCGGTGGTGCCGGTGCCCTCGTCGAGGGACCAGGACCCGCCGCCCTCCAGCGGCTCACGGTCGCCCGCCGCGGCGCCGGCCGCGATGACCTCGCGGTTGATCTCGCGCACCCTGACCGGGTCGACCTTGATCTCCCGGCGGTCGTAGGTGTACAGGCCGTTGAGTTCGTTCTCCAGGTCGGTGATCTGCGTGTACACCGAGCCGGAGAGCTCGGCGCCGGCCTGGTCGAGGTAGAACTTCTCGGTGTTCTCCACGTACTTGCGGGTCAGTGCCTCCTTGTCGGTGACACCGCTGTAGATCACGGTCGGCGTGCCCGGCCACATGTGGCCCGGGGTGCGCAGCGTGAAGCCGCCGTGCTCGCCGTCCATGGCCGCCCGGTGGTCCGGGAAGGGCGCGTCGTCGTTGTTGTAGTCGTGGTGGTCGATGATGTCGCCCTTGCCCGAGTCACCCTTGGAGTTGCAGCAGTTGACACCGCTGTGGGCGTTGACGATCCGGGACGGGTCGGCGGCCTTCACCGATTCGGCGATACGGCCGCTCTCCTCACGGTTCCACTCGCCCCAGCCCTCGTTGAAGACGATCCAGCCGATGACGGAGGGCGAGTTGTGGTGCTGGCGCATCATCTCGCGGCCCTGGTCGACGAAGGCCTTCCGTCCGGTCTCGTTGGTGAGGTTCCCGGAGACGAAGTCCTGCCAGACCAGCAGACCGAGCTTGTCCGCGTGGTAGAACCAGCGGGGCGACTCCACCTTGATGTGCTTGCGGACGGCGTTGAAGCCGAGCTCCTTGTGCGCCTTCAGGTCGAACGCCAGGGCGTCGTCGCTGGGCGCGGTGTAGAGGCCGTCGGGCCAGAAGCCCTGGTCGAGGGTGGCGAGGGAGAAGACCGGCTTGCCGTTGAGGACCAGCTTCCGGTAGCCGCCGACCTCCTCGATGCCGATCTCGCGCATACCGAAGTAGCTGCCGACCTTGTCGGTGGACCTGCCGTCCTTCAGCTTGATGTCGAGGTCGTAGAGGTAGGGGTCGTCCGGGCTCCACAGGTGCTGCCCGGCCACGCGCAGGTCCAGCTCGCTGTTGGCCGGTCCGCTGACCCGGCCGACGACCTTGCCGCGGGCGTCGCGGGCCACGGCCTCGACGCGGGCGTGCCGGGAGGCGCCCTCGGACTCGACGGTCACCGCGAGGGTGCCGGTGTCGATGTCGGGCGTGGTGACGACGTTGTCGATGGAGGTGTCGGCGACGGGCTCCATCCAGACGGTCTGCCAGATGCCGGACGACTGGGTGTAGAAGATGCCGCCGGGGTTGGCGGACTGCTTGCCCATCGGCTGGTCGGCGCCGCCGGTGTCGGTGACCGCGACGACGATCTCCTGCTTGCCCCGGCCCTTGATCGCGTCGGTGATGTCGGCGCTGAAGGCGTTGTAGCCGCCGGTGTGTTCGGCGACCTTCCTGCCGTTGACGTAGACGGTGGCCCGGTAGTCGACGGCACCGAAGTTGAGCCTGAGCCGGTTGTCCTTGCCGCTCTTGCCGACCTTCCAGCTCTTCGGCACGTCCACGAGCTTGCGGTAGAACATGTGGTCCTCGTGCCGCTCGAGCCCGGAGAGCTGCGACTCGACCGGGAACGGCACGATGATCTTCTCGTCCAGGTCCTTGCCGAAGACCGGCTGCTCACCGGCCTCGGCGCCGCTGAACTGCCAGGGCCCGTTGAGGTTCTTCCACTTCGAGCGGACCTGCTGCGGGCGGGGGTACTCCGGCAGTGGGTTCTTCGTGTCGACCTCGTCGCCCCACGGCGTGGTGATGCGGTGGGTGGACGTGTTCGTGGCATAGCGGACGATCCGGGGCACGGTCCTGCCGCCGGCCGTGAGGCCGCCCTCGCCGTCGTAGGTGAAACGGACCTGCTGGTTCTTCTGGATCGGCTCGGAGAGCGTGATCAGGAGGGAGTCGGGGTCGCCGGGGGCGGCCGTCACCGACCTGACCGGCATGGCGGTCGTGTCGGCTTCGATCCTGAGGTGGCCGGCCACCTCGGCAAGGCCGCCCACCGGGTCCTCGAACCGGGCGCGCAGTTGCCGCCCGTCCTCGGTGACGGTCGGTTCCACCGGGAAGACCTCGAAGCCGGCGGGCGGGGTGAACGCCGTCGTCGGCACGAGCTGCTTGGGCATCGTCGGCGTCGACCAGCGCAGGAACATGTTGGCGCCGCCGACGTCCTGGAACATCTCCATACGGAAGTCGTGCTTCTCGCCGGCGGTCAGCCTGACCGCCGCGCCGGTCTGCTCCTTGTCCCAGTCGCCCACCCAGTGGTCGATGACGGGCTCGTCGTCGATGAACAGCCGGAAACCGTTGTCGCCGATGGCGTGGAAGGTGTATTCACCGGTTTCCGGTGCCTCGATCTGCCCGGTCCAGCGGGCGGTGGTGTGCTCCGTCCGCCCGGTCAGCTCCTCGAAGGTGCTGGTCAGTCCGGAGAAGTTGATCTGCGGCTCCAGCAGGGTGCCGCCGAGTTCGGCGAAGTCCCGGGCGCCCGGTGCCGACATGCTGAAGTACTCGCCCTTCAGGCCGTGCACCACGACGTCGGCGTCGGCGGCGGTCGGGCCGGCGGACACTCCGGTGATCGGCACGGCGGCCGACGCGGCGGGCGCCAGGGCCCCCGTGGACAGGGCCAGGGCGGTCACGGTCAGCAGCGCCCATGATCTGGATCTCGGGCGGGTGAGTTGTCTTGTCATCGAACCTTTCCTCGCGCAGAAGGCATGGGGCCAGGACGAAACAGGGTGGCCGTCGGCTCGGCCGGCCATTTATTCCAACGTTGGAAATCCGGTGTGCAGCGGAATGACAACACGCCGCCCGGCGCCTGTCCAGGCTTCGCGCACAGCTGACGGATCGTCAGCGCAAGTTTCCCCGAGGTGTGATGACAGTTCACGCGGCGGCGGCCGGACCTTGCGGCTCTATTGACATGTCCGCCGCCGGTCACCATCCTGTGGGAGCGGATTTCATCGATGTAAACCTCGGCGTGGAGGTGACGGGACACGATGGCCAGGCTTCCCCACGGGACGAAGAGACTCTCTCGCCGTCTGGCCGGCGCCCTCGGCTTCGTGCTGTCCGGCGTTCTCGCCGCCGCGCTGACCCTGACGTCCGCCGGGCCCGCCCGGGCGGACCGGACAGGTCTGCGCGCCGCGGATCCGAGCGTGCTCCGGGTCGGTGGTACGTACATCTCCGTGCAGTCGGCCGGCGGAGGCATCGTCGTACGGCAGGCGTCCTCCACGACGGCCCTGGACTCGGCGACCCCGCGGCAGGTGTGGTCGGACACGCGCGGTCGCGGTGAGGTCTGGGCCCCGGAGATCGTGCGGGACGGCGGCCGCTACCACATCTACTTCACGGCCGGGCGCGGAGCGGCCCACCGGATGTACGTGATCAGCTCCGCCAGCCCCGACAGCGGCTACTCCGCCGAGACGAAACTGGCCCTGCCGGACGACAAGTGGGCCATCGACGGGACCCTGTTCACGTTCAACGGTCAGCGCTGGTTCGTCTGGTCCGGCTGGGCCGGGGACACCGACGTCGAGCAGAATCTGTACATCGCCCGGATGAGCAGTCCGACCACGCCGACCGGTGCGCGGCACATCATCTCGCAGCCCCGGGAGAGCTGGGAGCGGGTGGTCGGAAACCCGTTCGTCAACGAGGGACCCGAGCCCGTCAAGGACCCGAACGGGCAGCTGCACATCACCTACTCCGCCAACGGCAGCTGGAGCGACCGGTACTGCCTGGCCGACCTGCGGCTGCGGGCCGGCGGCGACCCGACGTACGTGTGGGACTGGTACAAGTCCAACGGCTGTCTGTTCGGCTCCGACCGGGCCACGATGATGGCCGGCTGGGACCCGACGCTGCACGTCGACGGCCCCGGCCACCACAGCTTCGTCCTGCTCGACGGCGACATCGGCACCAGCCCGCCCGCCGGGCCGCGGTTCCCGCTGATGTTCCACGCGGTGCCGAAGGGCACGCCGTACACGTGGGAGAACCGCTACTGGTACACGGGCACGTTCTGCTGGTGGGGCGACACCACCTACAGCCGCGCCAACGTCCCCGGGCCGAACACGGACACCGGCTGGAGCCTCAAGTTCTTCGAGTAGGTCAGCCCTCGGCCCGCGTGAACGGGCCGCCTTCGGCAGCGAAGGCGTGGGCGGCGAAGCGTGCGCCGATGCGGCGGTGGGTGGCCGCGTCGGGGTGGAGCCGGTCGGGCAGCGGCAGTTCGGAGTGGTCCGCCTCGCCGTAGAGGTCACGGCCGTCGAGGTAGTGCACGTTCGGGTCGTCGGCCGCGCGTCGCGTCACGATGCGCTCCAGCTCGTCGCGGATGACGTCGAGCGTCAGCTTGCCCTCGGCCCGCTCCGCGGGATCGCCCGCGGCGGTGAACAGGAGCCGCCCCTCACCGAGACGGCTGAAGTCGTAGGCGGTGGGGCCGGGCGTGTCCTCGTGGATGGGGCACAGGATCGGCGAGACGACCAGCAGCGGCGCGGTGGGGTGGCCCTCGCGGATGGTGTCGAGGAAGCCGTGGACGGCCGGGGCGAAGGCGCGCAGCCGCATCAGGTCGGCGTTGACCAGGTTGATGCCGAGCTTGACGCTGATCAGGTCGGCGGGCGTGTCACGCATGGTCCGAGCGACGAACGGGTCGAGCAGGGCGCTGCCGCCGAAGCCCAGGTTGACCAGTTCCACGCCGCCCTCGGCCGCGGCGAGCGCGGGCCAGGTCGTGGTGGGGCTCGCGGCGTCGGAGCCGTGGCTGATGGAGCTGCCGTGGTGCAGCCAGGTCCTGCGGCCGGAGGCCGGTGCGGGCTCGACGGGGGCGTCGGTGCGCAGGGCGACGAGTTCGGTGGTCTCGTTGTGCGGCAGCCAGATCTCGACGGTCTTGTCGCGCGCGGGCAGGCCGGTGAAGCGGAGGGTGGCGGCGGAGCCGGTGCTGTGTTCGACCGCTCCGGTGCTCATGTCGATGGTCAGGGTGTTGCCGCCGGTCGCGGTCGCCCGGCCGGCCGGGCGACCGTCGACGAGCAGGTCGTACAGGCCGTCCGGGCGGGGCGGGGCACCGGTGTAGACCCGCTTGGTGGGCAGCGTGTCGAGTTCGACCGCGGTCGCCCGGGTACGGAAGACCAGTCGTACGCCGGAGGGCTGGGACTCGGCCATGGCGAGCTGTCCGTCGGTGTTCCGGGCGCGGGCCCGGGCGGGCAGACGGTGGGGCAGGACCCCGTTCGCCGTGGGCTCCAGCTCGAGGGCGCCGCGCACGAGGTCCGCGGTGACGGAGGTGGTGTGCGGGGTGGAGGGCATGGTTTCCGTCCGTGGGTCGGTGCGGTTCAAGGGCCTGGAGTCGCGGTCAGGGCGCGGGCCAGTTGCGCAGGAGGGCGTCGAGCGCGTCGAGGACGCGTGACCAGGTCTCCTGTGTGTCGGGGGCGCTGTGGCTGAACCCTCCGCCCATCTCGATGCTGACGTAGCCGTGGAAGACGCTGCCCAGCAGGCGGACCGCGTGGGTCTGGTCCGGTTCCGTCAGGTCGTAGCCGCGCAGGAGGGCCCGGGTCATCTGGGCGTGCCGGACTCCCGCGCTGCCGGCGGCCGCTTCCGGGCTGAGCCGGAACTGGGCCGCCGCATAGCGGCCGGGGTGCTCCCGCGCGTAGTCGCGGTAGACGTTCGCCAGGGCGGTCAGGGCGTCCTTGCCGGCCCGTCCGGCCAGGGCGTCGGCGGCGCGGTCGGCGAGTTCCTCCAGGGCGAGCAGCGCGATCCGCGTCTTGAGGTCCTGGGAGTTCTTCACATGGGAGTACAGGCTCGCCGCCTTGACGTCGAAGCGCCGGGCGAGTTCGGAGACGGTCACCCGGTCGAAGCCGACCTCGTCGGCGAGCTCCGCCCCCGCTCCGGTGAGGCGTTCCGCCGTCAGTCCCACACGCGCTGCCATAGCCATCCCCTCCATCGCCTAAACCGAGTATGCATCTGCCTAATGGTTTTAGGCAAACAGGCCGGGTGTGATGCCCGTCGGACCCCGTTGTCAGTGGGGGGAGGCAAGATGCGACGCATGACAACACCTGCAGCAGTGATCGTGGATGCCGCCGCCTACGCGCAGGCGGTCGAGGACGCCGTACGTGCGGCTGCCGCCTACTACGAGGGCGGCACCTCACCGCTGGACGACGACACCTACGACCGGCTGGTACGGGGGATCGCCGACTGGGAGGCGGAGCATCCCGACGGGATACTCCCCGACTCCCCCACCGGGAAGGTCGCCGGCGGGGCGGTGGAGGGCGACGTGCCGCACACGGTGCCGATGCTCAGCCTCGACAACGTGTTCTCCGCGGAGGAGTTCACCGCCTGGACGGCCTCCTTGTCCCGCCGTACCGGACGTGAGGCGACGCGCTTCAGTGTGGGTCCGAAGCTGGACGGGCTCGCGATCGCCGCCCGGTACAGCGACGGCCGGCTCACCCGGCTGATCACCCGCGGGGACGGGACGGCCGGGGAGGACGTCTCGCACGCGATCGGCACCATCGAGGGGCTGCCCGAGAAGCTGGACGAGCCGGTCACCGTGGAGGTGCGCGGCGAAGTCCTCATGACGGCCGCCCAGTTCGAGCACGCCAACGAGGTGCGCACCGGTCACGGCGGGCAGCCGTTCGCCAACCCGCGCAACGCGGCGGCGGGCACCCTGCGGGCGAAGGAGCGCGTCTACACGGTCCCGATGACGTTCTTCGGCTACGGTCTGCTGCCGCTGCCCGACACCGACTCCGTCCTCGCCGAGAAGCTGAACGAGCTCGCGCACAGCGAACTGATGGCGCTGGCCGGTGATCTCGGGGTGCACACCAGCGCCCGGACCGCCGTCCCGGACACCGTCGCCGAGACCGCCGAGGAGGTCCTGGACCGGGTGAAGGAGATCGCCGCGGTCCGCGCCGAGCTGCCGTTCGGCATCGACGGGATCGTCATCAAGGCCGACCTCGCCGAGGACCAGCGGGCCGCGGGGTCCGGATCCCGCGCGCCGCGCTGGGCGATCGCCTACAAGCTGCCGGCCGTGGAGAAGATCACCCGGCTGCTGGAAGTGGAGTGGAACGTCGGCCGTACGGGCATCATCGCGCCGCGCGGCGTCCTCGAACCGGTCGTCATCGACGGCTCCACCATCACCTACGCCACCCTGCACAACCCGGCCGACATCACCCGCCGCGACCTGCGCCTGGGCGACCACGTCATGGTGCACCGGGCGGGCGACGTCATCCCCCGCATCGAGGCGCCGGTGGCCCATCTGCGGACGGGTGAGGAGCGGCCGATCGAGTTCCCCGCGCAGTGTCCGCGCTGCGGTTCGGACATCGACACCGGCGAGGAACGCTGGCGGTGCGCGCAGGGCCGCAACTGCCACCTGGTCGCTTCCCTCGCCTACGCCGCGGGCCGCGACCAGCTCGACATCGAGGGTCTGGGCGCCACCCGCGTGGTACAGCTCGTCGAGGCGGGCCTGGTGGCCGATCTCGCCGATCTGTTCACCCTGCGGCGCGAGCAGTTGCTCGCCCTGGAGCGGATGGGCGAGACCAGCACCGACAACCTGCTCGCCGCGCTCGCCAAGGCCAAGGCGCAGCCGCTGTCGCGGGTGCTGTGCGCGCTGGGCGTGCGGGGCACGGGGAGGTCCATGTCACGGCGTATCGCCCGCTACTTCGCCACCATGGACCACATCCGCGCGGCCGACGCCGACGCCATGCAGCGGGTCGACGGCATCGGGGCGGAGAAGGCCCCGTCGATCGTCGCGGAGCTCGCCGAACTGGCGCCGCTCATCGACAAGCTGGCCGCCGCCGGTGTCAACATGACGGAGCCCGGAGCCACTCCGCCGCCGCCCGCCGGTGCCGAGGACGACGCCCCGGCCGAGGGCGGTCCGCTGGCCGGGATGACGGTGGTGGTCACCGGCGCGATGACCGGGAAGCTGGAGAAGCTCTCCCGCAACGAGATGAACGAACTCGTCGAACGGGCCGGCGGGCGCTCCTCCTCCAGCGTCTCCAAGAAGACCGCCCTCGTGGTCGCGGGCGAGGGCGCGGGCTCCAAGCGCGCGAAGGCCGAACAGCTCGGCATCCGCCTCGCCACCCCGGAGGAGTTCGCCGCCCTGGTCGCCGAACTCCTCGACTGAGCCGGCCACCGGGGCCCGCCCGTCAGGGGGCGCAGGCCCCGGCGATGGACAGGCTGTTCTCGTAGAGGTGGTGCCGGGTGATCCGGCCGCCCTCCACGGTGAGGCGCAGGGCGAACGGGCCCTGGAAGGACCGCCCCGTCGCCCGTACCGTCCCCGACAGATGTCCCATCAGGACCGCGTCCTTCCCGTCGACGAGGAAGGTGTCGACGGAGGCGCGCGCGTCCTCGGGCACGGTGTGTTCCATCAACTCCGTGAGCTGGGCCGCGCATTCGGCGGCGGTGGACCGCGGGCGGATCCACGGGACGGCGGGGTTGTCGGCGAGCAGCCAGTCGACCTCGTCGGCGAAGACCGCGGCCAGCCGCCCGGTGTCCCCGGCCGACCGGGCGGCGAGGAACTCCCCCACGACGGCCCGGGTGACCTCGGCGGAACTCTCGTCGGTGGCGATGGAGTCGATGGACATGACGCTCCCCTCTCTGCTGCGGCCAGGAGCCCGGCGCGGGGTCTCCGTGGATGTGTCCGATCCTGCCGGAGGAGGAAGGAGCGGGTCGATTACCCCGGACGTCATGCCCGGCCCATGCCCTCTACGGGGTTGTGCCGTGCCCGCGGCGCCCTGTGCCGAGGACCGTGCGGCCGGCCGCGGGCGAGGAGTTCGGCGACGACCCGACGGCCGACGGTTCCGGTGGAGCCGGTGGAGCCGACGGTTCCGGTGGAGCCGGTGGAGCCGGTGGAGCCGGTGGAGCCGGTGGAGCCGGTGGAGCCGGTGGAGCCGGGGACAAGAATCCTGTGGCCGTGGGTCATGGAACGACCGCGGGAAGCCTCGCGGTCGGCTTCTGTCCGTAAGCCGGGCCTCAGCGTGCGGGGCGAGGAGCTCGGGCGGGTGGCGACCGAGGACGGGACGGTCGGGCACGGTGGGATCCGGGTCGGCGACACCGTCGTCCTGGCCGTCGACCGGCGCGCGGACCGGCAGGACCGGCAGGACCGGCCGGTCCTGCCGGTCCTGCCGGTCCTGCCGCGGGTGTTCGTCGCCGACGCGGACACGGCGTCCTCGCCCGCCGTCGCGGCCGGCGGCCAGGTCGTCACACCGCCGGCGGACAACGCCTTCGGGCAGCGCGGCGGGCGGATCAAGGGCCCTTTCGGGAACATCTGGTGGGTGGTCCGCCACGTCGAGGACGTCTCCCAGGACGAGATGGGGAAGCGCCTGCGGGACCCCGTGTACGCCGAGGGCACGCGGGTGGCGCGGGCGATGCCCGACGCCGAGCCCACCGGCCGGCGCCACGGCCGGAGCGGCGCGCCCGTCAGGACGGCCGGCCGACCGGGCCGCCGCGGTCCCCACCGGCGTCCGGCGGGCGTTCGAAGAAGGTCTCCAGGACCACCGTCGCCTGTGTCCCGCTGACCCCGTCGATCGCGTACAGGCGGCGCAGCACGTCCTGCAGACGCTCGGTGGTGGCGGTGCGCACCTTCACCAGGACGGAGGCGCTGCCCGCGATGACGTGCGCCTCCTGGATCTCCGGTACGGCGGCGAAGTCCCCGGCCCTGTCCCCCATCCACGCCGTGGAGTCGACCAGCACGAAGGCGAGGACCCCGCGGCCGAGTGCCGCGGGGTCGACGTCGACGGTCGTGGCCCGGATGACGCCCTGCTCGCGCAGCTTGCGCACGCGCTCGTGCGCCGCGCCCGCCGACAGGCCGACCGCCGCGCCCAGGGCGGCGTACGGCTGTGTCGCGTCCCGCTGGAGCAGCGCGATCAACCGGCGGTCGATGTCATCCAGTTGCCTCATGCGATGACCGTATCTGATTCAGCGACAGGCATGTTACGTTGCATCAGATCCTGATCACTCTCTGCGAGGGGATGTCATGCCCACCAACGGCCCGTACGAGATCCTGGACGACCGCTTCCGTACCGGACGCTGCGCGAACGGCGACAGCAGGCTCGAGGTCCTGTACGACGGCTGCCGCTGGGCCGAGGGCCCGCTGTATCTGCCCGCCTGGCGCCAGCTGGTCTGGAGCGACATCCCGAACGACCGCATCCTGCGCTGGGACGAGGCCACCGGCACGGTCGGCGTCTTCCGCACCCCGGCCGGTCACAGCAACGGCAACACCCTCGACCGGCAGGGCCGCCTGGTCACCTGCGAGCAGGGCAACCGCCGTGTGACCCGCACCGAACCGGACGGCACCGTGACCGTCCTCGCCGACCGGTACGACGGCAAGCGGCTCAACAGCCCGAACGACTCCGTCGTGCGCTCCGACGGCACGATCTGGTTCTCCGACCCGGACTTCGGCATCATCAGCGACTACGAGGGCCATCGCGCCGAGTCGGAGATCGGCGCGTGCAACGTGTACCGGATCGACCCGCTGTCGGGGGACGTCCACCTCGCCGCGGACGGGTTCGAGGGGCCCAACGGGGTCGTCCTGTCCCCCGACGAGAGCCGGCTGTACGTCTCCGACTCGCGGGCCGCCCGGATCCACGCGTACGGCATCCGCGAGGACGGCACCCTCTCCGGCGGCGAGGTCTTCGCCGAGGGCCGGGGCGACGTCCGCTTCGACAACATCCGCTTCGACGACGAGGGCCGCCTGTGGGCCGCCGCCCTCGACGACGGCGTGCACTGCTACGACCCCGACGGCACCCTCATCGGGAAGCTGCGCGTGCCCGAGCCCGTCTCCAACATCGCCTTCGGCGGACCGAGGAACAACCGCCTGTTCATCACCGCCACCACCTCCCTGTACTCCCTGGTGATGTCGGTGACCGGGGCTCCGCGCCTCTGAACGGGCCGCGCGAGGTTTTCGGCCACCCGGATCCGCGCCCTCCGTCCGAAACTCCTGTTCTCGATACCGCTCCCTGTCTCGTTGAGTTCCGTGCGTCGCCTTCACGCCGTCGACCAGGCAGGGAGAAGTGCCGTTGACCCACCAGACCGCGCGGTCCGTCCCGCCCCCGCCGCCCGCCGAGATCACCTACTCCGGCCACTACTCCGTCAACCCGCTGGGTCAGGTCGGTTTCCGCTCCCTGTGCTCCCAACTCCCCTCCGTGCTGCGCCGGATCACCGCCATGGCGTGGCGGACCGACCGTCGGGCCGTGGTCCTGCTCCTCGCCTGTCAGCTGGTCACGGGCGTGTCGGCGGCGGTGCTGCTGGCGGCCACGGCCCGGGCGATGGGGCCGCTCCTCGGCGCGGGAACGGTCGCGGACCGCCTGCGCGAGGCACTTCCGGCGCTCGTCGTCGTCGCGGTGGCGAGCGCCGTCACCCGCGCGTCGGAGGCCCTGGCCATGTACGCCGAACGGCGGATCACGCCCCGGCTGACCACGGAGACCGACTCGGCGCTGGTCGAGGCCGTCTGCCGGGTGGAGGCCGAGGCGTACGCGACGGACGGCTTCTCCGACCGCCAGGAAGCCGCCGAGATGGGTGTGATGCGCACGCACGTCATGGTCATGGACGCCCAGCGCTTCATGGCCGCGCTGATCAGGATGATCACGGCCGGCGGCGTCCTGTCCGTGCTCAACCCCCTGATGCTGCCGCTGCTCCTGCTGGCCGTGGCCCCGGCCGGCGTGGGGGCCGTCCTCACCGCGCGCGTCGACTACGAGATCCACTACGCGAACGTCGCGGACCGCAACGTACTCGGGATGACCCGCTGGTGGGCGACCACGCCGAAGTACGCGGACGAGGTCCGCGCCAACGGCATGACCGACTACCTCCTGTACTGGTACCGCGCCCTGTCGGAGCGGGTCGACCGGCGGTCCCTGACCGCCGCTCCCCGGACCCTGCGCATCGCGCTGGTGTCCTCCGTCGCCAGTGGGGCGTTCCTGGCCGCCACCTGGGGGATGCTCGCCTGGCTGGCCGTCACCGGGCGGATCGCGCCGGCCGTCGCCGCCACTGCCGTCGTCGCGGTCCAGACGACCCTGGCGGCGCTGTCCCAGGTCGTCGTCAACGGCGCCGCGGTGTTCCACACCAGCCTGTACCTCAGCGACATGCAGGCGTTCTTCGACGACGCCGCCGCGCGGGCGCCCCGGCGGGGCCCGGAGGCCGTACGGGCCCCGGTGGAGGAGATCCGGCTGGACGAGGTCACGTACCGGTACCCCGGCAAGGACAAGCCCGCCGTCGACGGCGTCTCGCTGACCCTGCGGCGGGGGGAGATCCTCGCCGTCGTCGGCGTGAACGGCTCCGGCAAGAGCACCCTGACCCGGCTGATCACCGGTATCTACCTCGCGGACAAGGGCCGGGTCACCTGGGACGGCACCGACCTCGCCCACGCCGATCCGGCCACCGTGTGGGACTGCACCGGCCTGGTGCCGCAGATCTTCGCCCAGTGGCCGCTGCGGGTGCGGGAGAACGTGACGCTGGGCCAGCCGAGGAGCCTGGACGACCAGGAGGTGTGGGAGGCCGTGGACGCGGTCGGGATGCGGGAGGCCGTCGAGGACCTGCCCGCCCGCCTGGACACCCTGCTGGCCCGTGAGATCTTCGGCGGTGCCGAACTCTCCGGCGGCCAGTGGCAGCGCCTGGCCTGCTCCAGGGCCCTGTACCGCCGCCCGCCCCTGCTGATCCTGGACGAGCCCACCTCCCAGATGGACCCGCGCGGCGAACACGGCATCTTCGAGAGGATCAAGGCGATCTCCGGCGACCGCATCACCATCGTCGTCACGCACCGCCTGGAGAACACGAGGATCGCCGACCACATCGCCGTCATGGAGCGGGGCCGGATCACCGAGCAGGGCACCTACGACGACCTGGTCCACGCCGCCGGTACCTTCGCCGGCCTCCTGCACCTGTCCCAGGACCGCTGAGGCCGGAGGCGCACGGCCTGCGGTGCCGGCCGGGCGGCGCGCGGCGCGGCGGTAGGCGGACCGGGCGGCATCGAGGTCACCGGCCGTCTCCAGCAGATGGGCACGGACCGCCACCGGCCGGTGGCGGTGCGCCGGCCGGCCGGCGGCGTCCCGGGTCTCCGGCCTCTCCAGCCCCCCCCCCCGTCCCACCCCCCAGGCCCGCGCCACCCCGGGGTCGAGCCTGACCAAGGGCTA